>JABFWM010000468.1 GCA_013362195.1 Acidobacteriota bacterium | reverse complement strand
CAGAGCGAGCATCATCAGCCCGCCCGCAAGCATCTGCGCCGCGGTGATCATGAAAACGTTCTCGCCGCGCGCGTGACGCCGCGAATACGACGATCCCACCGACCATCCGAGGCAGGCGATCTGCAGCGCGATGACGCCGGCGACGAACCCGCGTCCGGCCGCGCCGCCGTGCGCCAGGTCGGGCCACACGAGCAGCAGGATGCCGCCGAAGCCGGCGGTGAGCCCGATGATCGTCTGCCGCGTGAGCTTCTCGCCGTCGGATCGAAAGGCTTCGACGCCCGCCATCCAGAACGGCGACGCCGCGACGATCACCGCAGCCAGCCCGCTCGGAACGTACTGCTCCGCCCACACGACGCCGCCGTTGCCCAGGACGAGCAGGGTCGCACCGAGGAACGCGATCCCCGGCCATGCACGCGCGGACGGCAGGCGCTCGCCACGCGCGAGCAGATAGCCGGCGAGCAGCGCCCCGGCGATGATCCAGCGCAGCCCGCCCATCAACCACGGCGGCATGGTCTCGAGCGAGATCCGAATCCCCAGATACGTCGTTCCCCAAATCAGACAGACGGCAATCCAGGCAAAGTATGCGAGCCGCCGCTCGCGCGGGCTAGTGCTTGCCATCGAGGAATCCGAAGGTGCCGCGCCCGAGCCACGCGCCGCCGTCGACCGTGAGGATCTCGCCGGTGATGAAGCCGGCGAGCGGCGACGCGAGAAACGCGACGCAGTCGGCGACTTCGTCCGGCTGTCCCCACCGGCCGAGCGGTACCAGGCTCGTGATCCGCTTCACGGCATCGTCGGTGTCCCACAACTGCCTGGCGGCGCCGGGGGTCTCGATCGGGCCGGGCGCGATCGCGTTCACGCGGATGTTGTAGGGCGCCCATTCGACGGCGAGCGTCTGCGTCATCGACATCACGCCGGCCTTCGCCGCGGCGGAGTGCACCGTGCCGGCGCTGCCCGTCCACACGTAGTTCGCGAGAATCGACACGATCGATCCGCCGCGCCGGCGCGCAATCATGTACTGCCCGATCGCGCGCGAGCAGTAGAAGCTGCCGTTCAGGACGATGCCGATCACCGAGTTCCAGCCGTTGGGCGAGAGTTCTTCCGCGCGGCAGATGAAATTGCCCGCGGCGTTGTTGATCAGAATATCGACGCCGCCGAAGTGCTTGATGGTCCGGATCAGCATCTCGTCCACCTGCTCGGGGTTGCGCACGTCGAGCTGCACCGCGAGCGCATCGATGCCCGATTCCCGCAGCGCGTGCCAGCCCTGTTCGAGGTTCTCCGACTGGCGGCTGGCGATGACGATGCGCGCGCCGAGCGTGCCGAGGCGGCGCGCAATCGCGAGACCGATCCCCGTGCCGCCGCCGGTGATGACCGCGATGCGATCTTTCAGCAGGTCCGCTGCGAACATGACCGTCAATTATCGATGTTAAGATTGATGCATGTCGAGCGGACGCCTCGTGATCGGACTGGTGCTCGCGATGGCCGCAGGGGGCTGCAGTTCGAACTCATCGGCGCGGGCCGCGTCCGCACCGCCGCCGGCTGCACCTGCAGCCGCCGAGGCCCCGCCGCCCGCGCCTGCGGACGCCGCCGTCGCTCAAACGAGCGCGAACCCGTGGGAGAACCGCGCGCCGGACATCACCGATGCCGACATTCCGCCGATGCCGACGGCGCCCTTTCCCCCGGCGCGGCCGCCCGAGATCGTGCGCGCCGTCTACACGTTCGCGGCGAAGCATCCGGAGGTCCTCAGTCACGTCCCGTGTTTCTGCGGATGCGAAAACCGCGGCCACAAGCACAACGACGACTGTTTCGTGACCGAGCGCGACGCGAAAGGCCGCCCGACTAAGTGGGAAGCGCACGGCCTTGGTTGAGGCATCTGCCTCGACGTCGCGCGTGACGCGATGCAGATGCACCAGTCCGGCGCGGATCTCGCCACCATCCGATCGGCGATCGAAGCGAAGTACCGCGGCTCCTACCCGACCATGACGCCGACGCCTCCGGTGACGCCGCGAGGAAAATGAGCACGACAACCGCCGACGCTTTCGCGCGGTTGTTCGAAGCGGTCCACGAAGGGGTCTACATCGGTACGGTCGACGGCCCGTCGACCGCGACGCTCTCTGCCAATCCGTACCTGAAACTGATGTTCGGCTATGCGGCCGACACGCCCCAGGACGAGATTCGTCCGTTCGCGCCCGAACGCTTCGTCGATCTTCAGGCACGAGACGGATTCCTTCAGCGGCTCGGGCGCGACGGCGCGGTCACCGACTACCTGATGCGCCTGCGGCGCGCGGATCGCGTCGCCGTCTGGATCGAAGTGACCGCCCACGCCGAGACGGAGGCGGCCGGCGGTCTGCGCGTCGAGGCGCTGATGCGCGACGTCAGCGAACGGAAGCGCCTCGAAGATCAGGCGCGCGACCTCTATCACCAGCTGCTGCAGGCCGAGAAGCTCGCCGCGCTGGGTCAGACCATTTCGGGCGTCGCGCACGAACTGAACAATCCCCTCGCGACGATCCTCACGTGGGCGGAACGGCTCTCGCAGCGCAGCAGCCTCGACGATCAGACCAGGCGCGGCCTGGAGACCATCCTCAGCGAGTCCGAGCGGGCCGCGAAGATCGTGCGCAACCTGCTCACGTTCGCGCGCAAGCGCCACACGACGCGGGCGATGGTGGATCTCAATCAGGTCGTTCGCGAAACGCTGGCGCTGCGCTCTTACGAGCAGCGCCTCAGCAACATCAACATCATCGAAGCGCTGTCGTCAGGGCTGCCGCTCGTGTTCGCGGATCCGCACCAGGTGCAGCAGGTGCTGCTCAACCTGATCATCAACGCGGAACAGGCCATGCTCGCCGCGCACGGACGCGGCACGCTCATCCTGCGCACCTGGCACGACCTCGATGCCGACGCCGTCGTGCTCGAGGTCCACGACGATGGACCGGGCGTGCCGGAGGACGTGCAGCCCCGCATCTTCGATCCGTTTTTCACGACGAAAGAAGTCGGGAAGGGCACCGGGCTCGGCCTGACCGTCGCCTACGCGATCGTGCAGGAGCACGGCGGACGGATCACGGTCAAGTCGGAGCCGGATCGCGGCGCGGCGTTTTCCGTCGCGCTGCCGGTCGGCGACAGCCCGGTGAAGCCGGCGCTGCCCCGCGCGCCCGATCGGACGCTGGACGCAGCCGCCGGATCGATCGTGCTGGTCGTCGAGGACGAAGCCGCGCTGGGCGCCGCCGTCGCGGAGTCGCTCACCGACGCCGGGTTCGTCGTCGATCGGGCGGGCGACGGCGAGGAAGCGATCGCGTGCGTGAAGGGACGCGCCTACGATCTGATCATCTGCGATCTCAAGATGCCGCGCGTCGACGGGATGGCGTTCTATCGCCTGCTCGAGCGCGACGCGCCCGCGATGGCGCACCGCATGCTCTTCGTCACCGGCGACGTGGCCGGCACCGATGCGGAGCGGTTCCTGCTCGATACCGGCTGCCGCTGGCTCGCCAAGCCGTTCCGCCTGAAAGACCTGCTCCGCACCGCGCGCGACATGCTGACGTGAAGACGGCTCACGGCTCAGGGTTACTTGTAGGCCGGGTCTTCAGACCCGGCGCACGACTGCGCCCTACCGCGCAGCGGCAGCACGTTGCGCGGTCGGGCGCGTCAAACGCGGCCGCGCCGGCGCCTTCGCGGCCGCCGGCTTGTAAGGAAGGACGACCGCCGGAACATCCGTCCGCACGGCGTCCTTCCCGGCTTCGACAGCCGGCCGCGTTGTCGGGGGGTGATGGAACGCGAGCACCGCGGGCCGCAGCGCCCGCGCCGCCTCTTCGGCCGAGCAGTCGGCGCCAAGCGTCTTGCGCAGGCGCTGAATCGCCCGCGCATGCAGCTGCGACACCCGCGATTCGTTCACGCCAATCTCCGCCCCAATCTGCTTCATCGTCGCTTCGCGGTAGTAGTAGAGACCGATCACCTTCCGCTCGCGCGGCGGAAGCGACCGGATCGCCGCGCGGATGCGATCGCGGACCTCGCATTCTTCGTACGCCTTGTCGGGCGAGACCGGTTCGGACGGAACGAGCGCGGCCGGCAATGTCGCGCCATCCAGGTTTTCGCCCGCGGACAGCGGCGAGGTGGATTCGATCGTGTTGATGCGGACGATCGTCCGTCCCAGGCGCGCTTCGTCGGATCCCACCCGCGCCGCGAGATCTGCCAGCGACGGCTCGGCGCCAAGCTCGCGCCGCAGCTCCTCGCGCGCCGCTTCGAGCTCGCGCCGCTGCCGACGCACGCCGCGAGGCCAGGCGTCGCGACGGAGGGCGTCGATCATCGCGCCGCGCACGCGCCGCTCCGCGAACGTCTCGAACTTGATCCCGCGGGCTTCATCGTAGCGATACGCGGCATCGATGAGGCCGAGCATCCCGTCCTGGACGAGATCGCCGAGCTCGATCGAGTGCGGCATCGAGGAGGCCACCCGCCGTGCGAGCGATTCGACGAACGGCAGACCGGCGGCGATTCGTTCACGTTGACGGGCGACGAGGGGCTGACGCTGCATGCCTGAGTCTCCTTGGTGGCACGCCCACCCTGGGCGGCGGTGGTGCCGAAGCGCAACGGCGGTACCACGATCAAAGAGAATCAAAAGCGAAACTGCACGGTGCTGCGGGCTTTGGCACTTAAGTGGTTGATGCGCAGATAGTTGATTGCGTGTTGCGACGTGCAGGCTCGTGAAATTCGGGGCAGGGGCCACCCACCGCGCGCCATGGTTTTGACAGTGACGGGCCGTCTGTGCCGGAATTTTGACAGGAGAAACTAGCGGGCGTGCAGGCGAATCTCGCGGGCGGTGGTCATCGCGTCGAGGACGCTGGACACCACCTGCGCCGCGCGGGCGCGGCTCATTTCGTCCCCCGCCTTCGCCTCGAGCAGTTCGGCGTTCGCCAGGATGATCCCGAGCTGGTTGTTCAAGCGATGAAACAGCAGCCCGAGGTCGGCCGGCGGATTCGCGGACGCGCGGGAACGGTCGTCGGCGGCCGGCATCATGACGCTTCCTTGGGGGTGAGCGCCGCCGCGCGCTCCGGCTCCCGCCACAGCGTGTCGACGAAGATGCGGACCGAGCCGCCGGCCGTCCGCACGTACTCGACTTTGCCGCTCGCGATCCAGTTGTAGATGGTGCGCCGACTCACACCCACCAGCTCGCAGGCCTTCATGATGGAAATCGTCTTGCGCTCAATCATTCGTGTGCTTTCCGCGGCGTCGCCGCGCCGAGTCCCGCTCCCCATGGCGCACGCGCTCCGTCGCCCCGCCGGGCTCACCCTACGCGCTCACTCGCCAGCCTGTGCCACAACGTTTTCGTGCAGTGTTATCGGAGGAGGCTCGGCGGGTCTGTAGGGTTCCTGGCGCACGAATACGTTGACGCTGGATCAGGCGGGTGTCAAAATACCGGCGCGCGCGTAAATGGCTGATACAACGAAACATCTCCTGCTCGTGGACGACGAGGCGGCGCTGCGCGAGGCGATCGGGGAGCGCCTTGCCGATCACGGGTTCATTGTCGAGCAGGCCTCGAGCGGCGAAGAGGCGCTCGCGCGCCTTGCCGAATTCGCCTTCGACATCATCGTCACCGACCTGCGGCTGCCGGGCCTCGACGGCCGTGCCGTGCTCGACGCCGCAATCGACCGCTATCCCGAGATCATCGCCATCATCATCACGGGCTTCGGCACCGTGAAGGACGCGGTGAATGCGATCAAGCAGGGCGCGGCGGATTTCATCACCAAGCCCTTTCAGTTCGACGCGCTGCTGCACGTGCTCCACTCGGCGGTCGAGCAGCGGCGCCTCCGTTCGGAGAACGCGTATCTGCGATCGCAGCTCGAGGAGCGCTATCGCATCGACGGGCTGATCGGCCGCAGCCGCGCCATGCGCGATCTGTGTCAGCTGCTCGAGACCGTTGCCGCGACCTCGAGCACGGTGCTGATCACAGGAGAGACCGGCACCGGCAAGGAGCTCGCGGCGCGCGCCATCCACCACAACAGCCCGCGCCGCCACAACCGGTTCGTCGCGATCAACTGCAGTGCGATCCCGGAGACGCTGCTCGAAGCGGAGCTCTTCGGCCACGCACGCGGCGCCTTCACCGGCGCGGTCGGCACACGGCAGGGCCGCCTCGAGCAGGCGCACAAGGGGACGCTCTTCCTCGACGAAGTCGGAACGATGAGCCCGGCGCTGCAGGCGAAGCTGCTGCGCGTTTTGCAGGAGCGCGAGTTCGAGCGCGTCGGCGATTCGCACACGATCAAGATCGACGTGCGCATCATCGCCGCGACGCACTCGGACCTCAAGAAGATGGTGGGGGAAGGCACGTTTCGCGAGGACCTCTACTACCGGCTCAACGTCATTCCCGTCGCGCTGCCGCCGCTGCGCGAACGCCGCGAAGACATCCCGCTGCTCGTGCAGCATTTTCTGCAGAAGCTCGGCGCCGAGCAGACGCCGCCGCGCAGCGTGACGATGTCGCAGGAGGCGATGCGTCAGCTGATGGCGTACTCGTGGCCAGGCAACGTCCGCCAACTCGAAAACGTCGTCGAACGCGCGCTCGCGTTCAGCCACGGCCGTCCGCAGATCGACGTGGCCGATCTCGGCCCGGAGATCCAGTCCGTGCCGGCCGCCGACACGCCGAGCGAGCCGTGGTTTCCCGATGAAGGACTCGATCTCGAACGCTACATGGAGGGGCTCGAGTTGACGTTGATCAAACGCTCGCTCGAGCGCACGCAGGGCAACAAGGTGCAGGCGGCACGGCTGCTGAACCTCAAACGCACGACACTCATAGAGAAGCTGAAACGCCTCGAACGCGATCAGCCGCCGCACCTGCGAACCGTCGAACCGTAGCCCGCGAGCCGGGACCAGCACCTTGAACGCGAACCCGTTGAACCCGTGAACCGAGAATGCCGCCCCGCCACACCTACTGGACGATCATCGTCGGCAACCAACCAACGGCGTTTCGATCTGCCACGCGCGACGAACTGCTGCCCACGCTGAAGCAGCTCCAGTCGAAGCATGCCGACGCCGTGATGATGTGGTTCGCGCGCGGCCGGTTGTGGACGTCGGATCACGAGGCGCGCGAGGCGCTGGTGCGCGATCGACGGCCGCGTAGGCCCGAAGGGAGTACCGATCGCCCGGGGGGCGGCCCGCCGAACAGCAGGCCCCAGGGCCGTCCGCAGTTCCGTGATCGGCCGCGTGAGGATCGCGCACCTGGCCCGAAACCCGAGTGGCGCGACCGGCCGCCCCACGATCGCCCGCGCGGTCCGAAACCCGAGTGGCGCGACCGCCCGCCTCACGATCGGCCACGTGGTCCGAAACCCGAGTGGCGCGACCGCGCGCCCCACGATCGCCCGCGGGGTCCGAAACCCGAGTCGCGCGAGCGGCCGCCCCACGATCGCCCGCGCGGCCCGAAACCCGAGTGGCGCGACCGGCCGCCCCACGATC
>JABFWM010000425.1 GCA_013362195.1 Acidobacteriota bacterium | reverse complement strand
TAAATACGTAGATGGCATGTGCAGAGGAGCCGTTCACAGGCACTCGCTCGGGACATGGGCCGTTACGCGGTGGTCCACCGTGGCCGCGTAACGGCGGCGCGCACGGCGCGCCCGCGACGAGCGGAGCGGGGCGCGAGGGTCCCCGCGAGCGAGGAGCCGGGGTCCGCGGCGGAGCCCCGGTGTAACAATGGATCGAGAACTTCTCATCGAAATCGGGGTTGAGGAGCTTCCGGCGGCGTGGCTCCCCGCCCTCACCAAACAGCTCGCCGAGAAGCTGGACGCCCGGCTGCGCGCGATGCGCATGGTGCCCGACGTGAGCGTCGAGAGCTACAGCACGCCGCGCCGGCTCACCGCGTTCGTCGCGCGCATGCCCGAGCGCCAGGAAGATCTCGACGAAGCGATCACCGGGCCACCGGTCTCCGCGGCGTTCACCGCCGCGGGGGAGCCGACACCCGCGGCGCTCGGCTTCGCGAAGAAGCAGGGCGTGGCATTCGAGTCGCTGGAGCGGACCGAGACGCCGAAGGGCACCTACCTGGTCGCGCGGCGCCGACAGCGCGGCAAGAGCGCGGTGGACGCGCTGCCGGAGCTGCTCGCGGGCCTGCTGCGCGACATGGCCTTCCCGAAAGAGATGCACTGGGACGCCATGCTCGAGGACGATGGCGGCGAGCTGACGTTCGGCCGCCCGATTCGCTGGCTGCTGTTCCTCTATGGCGGGCGGGTCGTCCCCTACGCGATCGCGCGGATGCCGAATGCCGCGGGGCCGCTGGTGCAGGAAGTCACGACCGGCGCCGTCACCTACGGGCATCGCTTCCTCGCGACGAGCGGCCGCGCCGGCCGATCGATCAAGGTGCGGACGTTCGACGACTACCGCGCGCGCCTCAACGAGCACTTCGTCGTCCTCGAACATTCCGAGCGCCGCGACCGGATCGCGCGGGAGCTGGAGTCGAAGGCGCGCAAGCTCGGTGGCCGCGTCGCCCTGCGCGAGCACGCGTCGCTGGTGGACGAGGTCGCGGATCTCGTCGAGTATCCGGGCGTCGTGGCCGGCTTCTTCGAGCGCACCTTCCTCGAGCTGCCGCAGGAAGTCCTGACCACCACGCTCGTGCACCATCAGCACTATTTCCCGGTGATCAACGAACACGGCGCGCTGAAGGAAGCCTTTCTCGCGGTGGTGAACACGCAGCCGCAGGACGAGCGCCTGATCGCGAAGAACGCCGAGCGCGTCGTCACCGCGCGGCTCCGCGACGCGCGGTTCTTCTGGGAAGCGGACCGGCGGATGCCGCTCGAGGATCGCCTCGACCGTCTGCACACGCTCACGTTCCACAAGAAGCTGCCGGCGGGGCAGCAGACCTATCGCGACAAGGCGCAGCGGATCGAGCAGCGCGCGCGGGCCATCGTCGAGCAGGCGTTCGGGCGCCCCGAGGCCGCCGACGCGGCCGCGCAGGCGGCGCGCCTCGCGAAAGCGGATCTCACGACCGACATGGTGTTCGAGTTCACGGAACTGCAGGGCACCATGGGCGGCATCTACGCGCGCGAAGAAGGACTGCCCGAGCCGGTGTGGAAGGCGATCTACTACCAGTACCTGCCCGTCGGCGTCGAAGCGGATTCGCCGCCGTCGCGGCAACAGCTCGGGGCCGCGGCGGTGACGTGGGCCGCCGTGTCGCTCGCCGACAAGGCCGATACGCTGATCGCGCTCTTCTCGGTGGGAGAAAAGCCCACCGGTTCCCGCGATCCGTTCGGCCTGCGCCGGCAGGCACAGGGGATCGTCCGGATCCTCGTCGATCTGCCGCAGCTCACCGACCTCGACGCGCCGGTCACGTTCTCGGATGTTCTCGGCCCGCTGACTCACGGCGGCGGTCCCGCCACGGCGCTCCAGATCTTCATGCTCGAACGGCTGCGTTATGTGCTCGAGCAGCGCGGATTCGATCCACGCAACGTTCGCGCGGTCACGCACGTGAACGTGGATGACATCAGTCCGCTGATCGCGCGGCGCAAGCTCGAAGTCCTGCCCGAGTTCACCGGGTCGGCGGATTTCCGTCAGCTCGCAATCGCTTTCAAGCGGGTTCGGAACATTGCGCGCGATGCGGGGGGCGAATCGGCCGGCGGAAAGGTCGATCTCGCCGCCGTGCTGAAGGAGCCGGCGGAGGTCGCGCTCCTCGAGGAGCTCGAATCGCGCCGCCAGGTCATCGAATCGGCGGTCGCCGCGCGCGATTTCCGCCGCGGCTTTGCCGAGGCCGCGAAGTTCGCGCCGGCCGTCGATCGGTTCTTCACTGACGTGTTCGTGATGGTCGACGACCCCGCGCTGAAGCAGGCGCGGCTGCACCTGATGAAGCAGCTCGAGCTGCTCATTCTCAAGCTCGCAGACATTTCGGAAATCGTTCCGCAAACGGAGTAGACGACACGCAATGGCGAAGACACTCGCACGGAAGAAGAGCAAAGCCACCAGTCATCCCGCGGCAAGGAAGCCCGCCTCGCGCGGCGCCCGTCCGGCCGCGCGGGCGTCGAAGAGCGCCGGTTCGCCGGCGGGGGCGCGCGGCGCGAACGGCGGCAAACACGTCTACCTCTTCGGCCGGAAGACCGACGGCAACGGGACGATGAAGCCGCTGCTCGGCGGCAAGGGCGCGAACCTCGCCGAGATGTGCCGCATCGGGCTGCCCGTGCCGCCCGGGTTCACCATCACCACCGAGGTCTGCACCTATTACTACGACAACAAGCGTTCGTACCCGCCGGCGCTGCGCGCGCAGATGCAGGCGGGCATTGCCTCCATCGAGCAGCAGACCGGCAAGAAGTTCGGCGACCTGAAGAACCCGCTGCTCGTCTCCGTGCGCTCGGGCGCCCGCGACTCGATGCCGGGGATGATGGACACCATCCTGAACCTCGGCCTCAACGACGAGACCGTCGAGGCGCTGTCCGCGAAGACCGGCAACCCGCGCTTCGCGTGGGACTGCTACCGCCGCTTCGTGCAGATGTACGGAGACGTCGTGCTCGGCGTGCAGAAGCGCGCCGACGAGGATCACGAGCCCTTCGAGACGGTGATCCACACCCTCAAGCACGACCGCTACCACCAGGACGTCGACGACACCAGGCTGACCGTCGCCGATCTCAAGGAGCTCGTGACGCGCTTCAAGGCGCTGATCAAGGAGCGCGCCGGCAAGCAGTTCCCGAGCTCGCCCTGGGATCAGTTGATGGGCGCGGTCGGCGCCGTGTTCGGATCGTGGATGAACGATCGCGCCATCGTCTACCGCCGCAAGTACAACATCCCGTCGGAGTGGGGCACCGCGGTCAACGTGCAGGCGATGGTCTACGGCAACACCGGAGACGAGTCCGGGTCGGGTGTCGCGTTCACGCGCAATCCCGCGAACGGCGCGAAGGAGTTCTACGGCGAGTTCCTGATCAACGCCCAGGGCGAGGACGTCGTCGCGGGCGTGCGCACACCGGAGCCGGTCTCGGAGCTCAAAAAGCAGATGCCGAAGGCCCACGCCGAGCTCGAGCGCATCCGCGCCACCCTCGAACAGCACTTCAAGGACGTGCAGGACTTCGAGTTCACGATCGAGGACGGCGTCGTCTACATGCTGCAGACGCGGAACGGGAAGCGCACGGCGATGGCCGCGCTCAAGTTCTCGATGGACATGTACAAGGAAAAGCTGATCGACTGGAAGACGGCGGTGCTGCGCAATCCCGCCGACAAGCTCGAACAGCTGCTCGCGCCGGTGTTCGACGCAACGGAAGTCGGCAAGGCGCAGGCGATTGCGACCGGGCTGCCCGCTGGTCCCGGCGCCGCATCCGGGAAGATTTACCTGAACGCCGAGCGTGCCGTGGCGGCGGCGGAAAAGAGCGAGAAGGTGCTGCTCGTCCGCATCGAGACGTCGCCGGAGGATCTGCGCGGGATGATCGCCGCCGAAGGCATCCTGACCGCGCGCGGCGGAGTGTCTTCACACGCCGCCCTCGTCGCGCGGCAGATGGGCAAGGTCTGCGTCTGCGGCGCGGCGGCCATCGAGGTGGACTACCAGTCACGGACCGTCAAGGTCGACGGCCGGACGTTCAACGAAGGCGACTGGATGTCGATCGACGGCACCGCCGGCAAGGTCTACGCCGGCCAGGTCAAGACGGCGCCGTCCGAGATCGTCGCCGGCCTCATCAACGGCGACGAAGCCGCGAAGAAGACGGAGAAGTTCAAGCACTTCCAGCAGCTGATGAAGTGGTGCTCGGACGCCAGCCGCATGTACGTGCGGACCAACGCAGATACGCCGGAACAGGCCGAGAACGCCGTCGCGTTCGGCGCCGTCGGCATCGGGCTGACGCGCACGGAGCACATGTTCTTCGAGGGCGATCGCATCGACGCGATGCGGGAAATGATCCTCGCCGAGACCGAGGACGCGCGGAAGGCGGCGCTGGCCAAGCTGCTCCCCTACCAGCGCGAGGACTTCGCCGGCATCTTCCGCGCCCTCAAGGGCTATCCGGCGACGATCCGCTTCCTGGATCCGCCGCTGCACGAGTTCCTGCCGCACACGAAGGAGCAGCAGGAGGAGCTGGCGAAAAAGATCGGCGTGCCGGCCGAACGCATCCAGCAGCGCGTGGCGCAGTTGCACGAGTTCAATCCGATGCTGGGCTTCCGCGGCTGCCGTCTTGGCATCGGCTATCCCGAAATCTCGGCGATGCAGGCGCGGGCGGTGTTCGAGGCCGCGGCGGAGGTCCAGAAGGAGGGCATCAAGGTCCGCCCCGAAATCATGATCCCGCTCGTCGGCTTCAAGAAGGAGCTCGACCTGCAGATCGAGGTGGTGCACCAGGTCGCGAAGGACGTGCAGGCGGAGCAGAAGGTCAAGCTGAATTACATGGTCGGCACGATGATCGAGATCCCGCGCGGCGCCCTCACCGCCGACGAGATCGCGCAGTCGGCCGAGTTCTTCAGCTTCGGCACCAACGACCTGACGCAGACCGGCCTCGGCATGTCGCGCGACGACTCGGGATCGTTCCTGCCGCACTACCAGGAGCTCGAGATCGTCAAGAAGAACCCGTTCGCCACGATCGACGCGACCGGCGTCGGTCAGCTCGTGGACATCGCGGTCAAGAAGGGCCGCGCGGCGAGGCCCGACATCAAGCTCGGGATCTGCGGCGAGCACGGCGGCGACCCGGCGTCGGTGTTCTTCTTCGAGAAGGTCGGCCTGGATTACGTCAGCTGCTCCCCGTACCGTGTGCCGGTCGCGCGGCTCGCGGCGGCGCAGGCGGCCCTGCAGGTCAAGGTCGGCGATTGATTCAGGTTTTCGCCCATACCCACCAACTGGGAACGACCAGGCGGGCGGACCACGTCGATCCGGCGTGGCTCCGTCCGGACAGCGGCGTGACGGTGTGGGTGGACCTGATGAACCCGTCCCCTGAAGAGGGGCGCATCCTGAGCGATGTCTTCCATTTCCACGAACTGGCCGTGGAAGACGCGCTCGGCACGACACACTTCCCGAAGGTCGAGTCGTACGGCGAGTATCTGTATCTGATCCTGCACCGCATCGACTTCAAGGCGCCGGAGCACTGTTTCCGCACCTATGACGTCGACTTCTTCCTCGGCCCGAGCTACCTCGTGACGATTCACAGCGGCGATTCGCGGTCGATCGAGCAGATCTCACAGGTCTGCTCGCGCAACGCGCGCGCGCTCGGCGAAGGGTCGGCCGCGTTGATGCACCGCATCATCGACGCGATGGTCGACAATTACCGGCCGGAGATCGAGGAGCTCGGCGAACGGCTCGACGAGCTCGAGCAGGAGGTGTTCGAGCACAGCACGCCGATGCTCGCGAAGAAGATCCTCGATTTCAAAGCCGACGTCTCGTCGCTGCGCCGCGTCGTCCAGCCGCAGCGCGACGTGGTCGGGCGGCTCGCGCGGCGCGAGTTTCCGTTCATCGACGAGCAGATTTCCTACCGCTTCCGCGACGTGCACGATCATCTGGTCAGGCTCGCCGACGAATCGATGTTCTTCCAGGACCGCATCACGAGCCTGCTCGACGCGCACCTGACGACGGTCTCGAACCAGTTGAACAGCGTGATGAAGGTGCTGACGGTGATCGCGACGGTGTTCATGCCGCTCACCTTCATCACCGGCCTGTACGGCATGAACGTCGACCTGCCGCACTTCGGCCTCGGCGGCACGACCGTGTTCTGGATGCTCATGGTGGTGATGATGGGCGTCGTCGGCGGGATGCTGATCTATTTCCACAAGCGCGGCTGGATCTAAAGGACAACGCAGGGTCGAAGGAACTCCATGCCGCGGATTCATCGTCTCCCCCCGGATCTCGCCAACCAGATTGCCGCCGGTGAAGTCGTCGAACGGCCGGCGTCGGTGGTCAAGGAGCTGGTCGAGAACGCGCTCGACGCCGGCGCGCGGCGCATCGCGATCGCCGTCGAGCTCGGTGGCAAGAAGCTGATTCGCGTCGAGGACGATGGGGAAGGGATGGAAGCGGAGGACGCGCGGCTGGCCATCGAGCGGCATGCGACGAGCAAGATCGCCCGGTCGGACGATCTCGGCGCGATTCGGACCCTGGGGTTCCGCGGTGAAGCGCTGCCGAGCATCGCGTCCGTCTCGCACTTCACGCTGCGGACCCGCGCCCGCGGCGCGCAGAGCGGGACCGAGATCAAAGTCAACGCCGGCGCCATCGCATCGATCCGTGAAGTCGGCGCGCCCGAAGGCACGTGCGTCGAGGTCGCGGACCTGTTCTACAACCTGCCGGCGCGCCGCAAATTCCTGAAGTCCGATACCGCGGAAGCGACGCAGGTCTCCCGGCTCACTACGCAGCTCGCGCTGGGGTACCCGGAAGTGGGCTTCACGCTGAACAGCGGCGGCCGGACGCTCCTGCAATGTCCGCCCGCCGCGGGGCTGCGGGATCGCTTCTTTCAGTTGTTCGGCGATCGGCCCGACCTCGTCGAGGTGAAAAAGGATGCGGGCGGCATCGCGATCGAGGGCTTCGCCGCCGCGCTGGGCGATCAGGGACCGGTCCGCGGGGCCCAGAACGTCTTCGTCAATCGCCGCATCGTCAAGGACCGGACGATCGCGCACGCGATCATCGACGCCTACAGCGTCGCGACCATCAAGGAGCGCAGCCCGGAGGTCCACCTGTTCCTGCGCATCGCGCCCGAGCGCGTCGACGTGAACGTGCACCCGACCAAGGCGGAGGTGCGCTTCCTGGAGCAGTCGCTCGTCCACGAAGTGCTGCGGCGCGCGCTCGGCGAAGCGCTCGGTCAGGGACGCACACCGGAGCTGCAGCTCACGGCGCCGCCGGCGTTCGCGCCGGAGCCGCGGCCGGCGTCCATTCCAGGCGTGCTCGCGGGAGCGGCGGTTGCGAACCGGTGGGCGGAGCATCGCGACTCCCTTGGCCCGGATCCGGGATTCCCGATCGCGAATCGTCAATCGCCGATCGCGACTGCCGGATTCCCGGTCGACATCCGGCCGAT
>JABFWM010000134.1 GCA_013362195.1 Acidobacteriota bacterium | reverse complement strand
ATTCCCAACTTTGTCGATCTCGATCGCGTCGTCGAGGCGCCGCGGCACAACGAATTCTCGCGCGCCCATCGTCTGGACGAGGTGTTTGCGGTCACGTATGCGGGGAACATGGGACCGGCGCAGGGGCTCGACGTCCTGCTGGAGGCAGCGAGGATCCTGGCCGACGAGCCTGCCGTCCGGCTGCTGCTGGTCGGCGACGGCATCCTTCGGGAGCAGCTCGCGGGCGAGGCGGCGGCGCTGCCGTCGCGGAACGTCGTCGTGCTGGCGTATCAGCCAAACGCGTTGATGCCGCAGATTTACGGGGCGTCGGACATATCGATCGTCGCGCAGGCCGCCGCGACCGGGTCGGACGCGATTCCGTCGAAGGCATATCGCATCATGGCGTCGAAGCGGCCCATTCTCGCCATCACCGATCCGCATTCCGATCTGGGGGCGCTCGTGCGAGACGCGGGGTGCGGCGCGGTCGTGGCGCCCGGCGATCCGGCGGCGGTCGCGCAGGTCATTCGCGGCGCCCTGGCCAATCGCGCGGCATGGCAGGCGATGGGGGCGCGGGGACGCGACTACGTGATGTCGCGCTACACCCGCGCGGCCATCGGCGGCGAGTACGACGCGCTGGTGCGCGCAGTCGCGTCATCTCCGGATGCAGCGCGGGCCTGACGCACCGCTCGTCCTCGTGACCGGCGCGACCGGCGCCGTCGGTCCCGCCGTGGTGCGGCGTGCACTGGACGAAGGCTATCGGGTGCGGACGTTGTCCAGGCATCAGGCGCCGTCGGCATTGCTGCCATCCGCGACGGACGCGCGAGTCGGAGACGTGCGTGACGCGGACGCCGTCGATCGGGTGCTGTCAGAGATCGATTACGTGCTGCACCTGGCGGCCGTGCTGCATCGCGTCGGCACATCTCCAGAGGAGACGCGCGAGTACGCAGAGATCAATGCGTCGGCGACGCGCACGCTCGTCGATCGTGCGGTCGCGCGCGGCGTGCAGCGGATCGTGCTCTTCAGCACGATCTGCGTCTACGGTGAAGAACGCGACGTCGTCGCCGACGAAGAGACAGCACCCGCACCCGATACGCCATATGCGCGAACGAAGCTCGAAGCCGAAAGGATTGTGCTCGACCAGGCGAAGCGTGATGGGCGTCCGCTCGGCGTCGTCCTGAGACTGGCGGCGGTGTATGGACCGCGCCTGCGCGGCAACTACCGGACGATGGTGCGTCATCTCGCGCAGGGGCGGCCGATGCCGGTGCGGCCCGGCGGCAACCAGCGCACGCTGGTGTTCGACGAGGACGCGGCCGCGGCGGCGGTGCTCGCGCTTCGCCATCCCGCGGCCGCCGGGCGTGTCTACAACGTCACGGACGGGTCCACGCATTCGGTCCGCGACATGACCGACGCGATTTGCGCGGCATTGGGGCGGAGGCCGCCGCGCGTCGGCGTGCCCGCGTCAGTCCTGCGCGGCGCCGTGCAGATGGCCGCCCGCACGCGAGTGCCGCCAATCGTGCGGCTGAACGGCATGCTCGAAAAGTACACCCAGAACATTTCCGTCGACGGCTCTCGTCTGCGACGCGAGCTCGGATTCGTTCCGCGGGTTGGCCTCGCGGAAGGATGGCGTCGCACCGTCGCCGGACTGCGGCGCGACGGCGTGTTGATCGACGGCGCCGACTGATGTTCGCCGCGATCGCGCTCATCGTCGTCACTGCGGCACTGTCATACGGCGCCGCGAACGCGATGCGCCATGCGGCCGCGCGCCTCGGCTTCACCGACGTGCCGAACCAGCGGAGCCTTCACGTCCGCGTGACGCCGCGCGCCGGCGGCATCGGGTTCGCCTTCATCGTGCCGGCGGCGATCGCCGTCGGGGACGTGCTGCTGGGGATCCCGCTCACGGGCCCGCTGGTGGCGGTGCTGATCGCCGCGCCGGCGCTCGCGCTGGTCAGTCTCATCGACGATCGATCGGGGCTGCCGGCCCTCGTTCGCTTCATCGCGCAGGGGGCAGCGGCGTGTGGCGTCGTCGCGTCTGGCGCGGTACGTCGCGAGATCGTCATTCCGGGACGCCCGCCGATTCATCTCGGCGCATGGGGGCCCATCGTCGCGATCGCGTGGATTGTGTTCCTGACGAACATCTACAACTTCATGGACGGCATCGACGGACTGGCGGCGAGTCAGGCCGTCATTGCGGCCGCCGCGATTGCCGTCATGGCGCTATGGCGGGATCGTTCTGACGTGGCGCTCGCGATGGCGCTGACCGGCGGCGGCGTGGCGGGCTTCCTCGCCCTGAACTGGCCGCCGGCGCGCATCTTCATGGGCGACGTCGGCAGCACGTTCCTGGGATTTTTCTTCGCCGCGTGGGCCGTGCTCTCGAGCGGCGACGGTGCGTCGCGGTTGCCGTTCGCCGCGTGGGCGGCCGTGCTATCGCCGTTCCTCTTCGACGCGGCATTGACGCTGGTCCGCCGCGCTATACGCGGCGAGCCCATCCACCAGGCCCATCGAACCCACCTCTATCAGCGGCTGGTCGCGGGTGGCTGGACGCACGCGCGAACGACCATCCTCTACAGCGCACTTGCCGCCTTTGCCGCAGCGCTCACCCTCCTGTATTACGGCACCGGCCTGATGGCCCCCGCGGTCTATGCGGCCGCGGTGCTCCTGCCGCTTTCCATTCCGCTGCTGCTCGCTCACCACCGCAAGGCGCTCTCCTAGCTGCCTCCTCGGGTCGATCCGGCAGGCCGCTTCCACGCCCTGTCGGGTGTGAAGTAGTGGAATCTCGTCTCGGGATCCGCGGCAGGGACGGTGACCGGAGTAGCCGCGCCGGGCAGCGGTGCCGGGAGCGACGCGCCCTTGAATTGGGCCGTGTAGTCGAACACCGCCTCAGGGACGTCGGTTGCCGGGGCGGCGGAAGGCGACTTCGAGGGCAGCGTGCTGAACACGATCTCGCTGGTCGCGGTGACGTCAGGCGCCGGCGTGTACTGGTATCTCGCTTCCGGTGGATCGTCCGGCGATGCCGTCGGCGGTACGGGCCGGGGTCCTGTCGTCAGAATGATGCGTGCGAATCGCGAACCGATCGACGGCACACTCTTCATCGCGGCGATCGTCCCGATTGATGGCCCGACGATCTGCTCGAGCGTCTGCGATTCGTCGGCGTTCTGCACGTTCAGCGAGACGCGGCGCCCGCCGAGGAGGTCCGTACCCTGAACGTCCGTCCCGCCCGCGTGTCCCCACTCGACCAGGATGTCGGAGGCACGCACGTCAGTCGCGACGATCGTGACCCGGCCATCCATGAATTCGACGCGCAGCGGCGGCGCGGGCAGCCCCGAAGCGCCCGCCGCGAACGCCAGGACAATGACGGCAACAATGGTCGTTGTCATGGGCGTTTCGCGGCGGACATCGAGTGACGTGCGGATCCGTTACTGTTTGACGACCGTGGAGGTGAAGCTGCCTGCCGTGGGATTGCCCACCACGGTGTTCCCCTGGAGCGAGACGATCGCCGCGGTGCCGTCGTTGTAGAGGCCGTGGCCGGTATTGCTCAACACCGATGTGTTGCTCAGGCGCACCGTGGCGCCGCTGGCCGCGTAGATGCCGTACTGATTTCCGGTGCTCACGCTGTTCTCGACATTGATCACCGAGGCCGCCGAGACGACCGCGCCGAAGCCGGCGCCGCCGCCGGCCGCATAGCTGTCGCGCACCGTCGCGATCGCGCCGCCGTTCACCACCACGCCGTTGGCGTTCCCCTCGGCGTGAAGATTGTCGACCATCACGCGTCCCGTATTCACGACGATACCGCCACCCGCATTGCTCACGATCGTCGTATCGCCGATGAACCCGTAGCCGCCGGCCGACGGACGGAAGTCCACGGCATCGGTCCCGAAGCCGCCGATCCAGCACTTCTCGACGTAGACCTCCGCGGCGTTCAGGACGAGGATGCCGCTGATGCCGGGCGTCCCGGCCGGGCTCTCGATCGTGAGGTTGCGGATGTTGACGATGATGCCCGCTCCGTTGATGACAATGCCGTTGGTGCCCGCGGCGAGGACGCCGGCGTGCGTGGCTTCGCCGTCGATCGTAATCGACTTCGTGATGGTCACGGCGCCGTAGCCGCCGGGATCGAGAACGCTGATGAATCCGCCCGCTGCGGTCTTGCTGATCGCCCCCGCGAACGTTTTGCACGGCGCGGTGCGGCTGCAGGGATTGACATCGTCACCAACACCGGAGACCCATGTCCGCGTGGCCTGCGCGTGCGCCGTCGCCGCCGCGCCGAATAACAACCCGAACGTCATCACCGTTGCTGCCACGCGCTGAGAGACCTTCACCATCATCTTTACTCCTGAGCCCGGCCCCGAACTCACACGACGAGGACGGATGGCGCCGCGGCTCGCTATGACACGCGTCGCCCGCTCACCGTCACCGATGGTCTGTCCGGAGCAGGGAATCGAAATATGGGGAGACGATCATTGTAGCGGACGCGGCGACGCCTTGAAGCCGCGAAATTCATCCGCTGCGCAGTTTTTTCGCTCGATCGATTACGAAAGCGTGCCTGACTGTTGCAGGTTGGAACAGTCGTCGACGCTTTCGCGTCCGTCGCCGAAGCGCGGCCCATTCACGTGCGCCGCCACGGTGCAGCAATAGACGGGCACGCGCATGCCCTACTTTCTGCTGGCGCCCGGGACTTCGGCCAGCGGGCGCGTCCGCCCCGATCGGATCAGCGGCACATAGTACGTGCGCACGATGTCGCACGTCAGTTCGGGCAGGTTCCGCCAGACGAACGACGGCGTCAGGTCGTCGCCGCCGCGGAAGACCTCCGCGTCGGCAACCCGTCGGCGCGACTGCACGCGGCGCCGCTCGACGAGCAGGCCCGGCAGCCTGACGATCGTCCGCGCCGCCGCACGGCCGTAAGCGGCGAGCGTGCTGCCGCTCCGCTGCCTCGCGGCGTTGCGGACGTTCATGTACACGTCGCGCAGCGCGTTGCGGGTCAGCAGCGCGGCGCGTTCAGGCGTCGCGACCTTCAGGCCGAAGAGCAGCTGGCCGATGACCGCGCTCTCCAGCTTCCGCGGGTGCATCTCGGTGGGCTCGGCGCCGGTCCACGTGGCGCCAAACGCATGGAACAGGAACGCCTTCGGCGCGGCCGCGATGGTCAGCCCCTGCACGCGCGCGCGGTAGCACCAGTCGGTGTCCTCGTAATAGAGCGGGTAGCGCTCGTCGAACGGGCCGACGTCGCGGACCGCCGACGCCGACACCAGCAGCGCGCCAAAACATCCCGACGGCACCTCGCTCCACTCGTCGAGCTGCGCGAGATCGAGCTGTCCGATGCCGTTGTCCGTCCCCCACCCCGACGCGGGCACACGGTTGCCGATGCCGTTGAGAAACGCGGGCGCGCGCCAGAGATAGAGCTTCGGCGCAACCGCCGCGCAGGCAGGCGTGACGCGGGCGCGTTCGACGAGGTGCCGCACGCAGGTGCGGCCCGCCTTCATGTCGGCGTTGAGCAGCAGGAAGTAATCGGCATCGCGCGCCGCGGCGCAGCCGGCGTTGAGCGCGCTGGCGAAGTTCGTCCGCCGCGCCAGGCTGTGCACGCGCGCGCGAAGCCCGCGCTCCGCGAGCCACTGCCGCATGTCCACGCCGACGGCGTTGTCGACCACCAGGATGTCGGTCGGATGGTCCTGCGTCATCAGCGCGCCGACACAGTCGGCGAGCCACGTCAGTTCGCCAGGGACGCTCGCGATGATCACCGCGGTGACGCGCGGCCCGCCCGACACCGCTCCGCCATCGTCCGGTGCCGCGGCGGCCGAGGCGGATGAACGCAGCAGCAATCCCGCCTCTGAGAGACACGCGAGCGCTTCCGGCACGATCCCATCCACGGCGGGATGCGGCGCGGGCGCCGCGACCAATTCGTCGAAGGTGCGGCCGTCCGCGGCCCGCCACAATGCCGCGAGTCCTTCGTCGACGGCAACGAAACCGCCCTCGGCGGTCGACAGCAGTGGACGCTCGACGAACGACGACGCGACGCCGGGCGGGTGCTGATAGCGGATCGTCAGCGCCATGAGGGCGGCAGGCCGCGCTCAATCTCGATGTTCGAGAAGCGCCGGCTCTCGCGGCTGCCGTGCCGCCTGGCCCATGCGGCCATTCGCGCGATACCGGCTTCGAGCGGCACCCCGCCGGCGAGGTCGGGAAACAGGCGCCGCACCTTGTCGTGAGACGCGTAGGCGTCCACGACCTCGTGCCGGGCCTGCAGGTGAGTGATGCGTTCGGGCACGCCCATCTCGCGCGAGACGAGCCGCGCCAGATCGCTCACGCTAATGGCGCGGTCGGCGCCGACATTGAACGCGTGGCCCCATGTCTCGGGCCGCTCGATGCAGCGCGCTACGATCGGCGCGACGTCATCGACGTGGGTGAACGCCCGCGTCTGCGTGCCATCGCCGAAGATCGTCATCGGCTCGCCCTTCAATGCCTGGTTCATGAAGATGCCGACGACGTTGCGGTACCGATCGCCGAGGTTCTGACGCTCGCCGTAGACGTTGTGCGGCCGGAAGACGACGAAGGGGAGGCCGAACATCGTGGCGGTCGCGCGCAGCTCCATCTCCACCGCGTACTTCGCGATGCCGTAGGGATCTTCAGGCGCAGGGACCAGGTCCTCGTGCATCGGCACCTGGTTCCGCCCGTAGACGGCGATTGACGAGGTGAACACGAACGTGCGCACGGTGCCGGTATTGATCGCCGCGTTGATCAGGTTGACGCTGCCGATCAGGTTGTTGGTGTAGTTGAATCGCTTGATGAAATGGCTCAGGCCTTCAGCCGCGTAGGCGGCAAGGTGGAACACGTAGTCGAAGCGATGGTCGGCAAAGAGCCGGTCCACGAGCGCGACGTCGAGAATGCTGCCCTCGACGAATGTCGCCCGCGGATCGACGTTCTCGCGAAATCCGCCGCTCAGATCGTCGAGCCCGACGACGGCGTGGCCCATCCCGAGCAAGGCGTCGGTCACGTGCGATCCGATGAAGCCGGCGGCGCCGGTGACGAGGCTCGTCGCCGTCATCGCGCCGTGTTGGCGGGCGCGCCGATCGCCTGCACCGTCGATATCGGACCGATTCTCTGACGCATGGGAAGTGGTCTGCCGGTAGATCCTCCCGACGATATCATCGCGTCCGGGCAACCGCCAGCAGCGCGTCAGCCGCGCCGGCCGCGCGCACGGCGGGTGCAAGCGCTCCCCCGAGGCGCGTGACCAGGACGCGATACAGCCTGGTCCGGGGCGCGGACGGCGCGTGCGTCGATTGGAAGTTCATCGACTCGATCGGCAGGCCGGCGATCGAGCGGAGCGACCGCGCATCGTGGAAGCCGCACGAGTCGAGCATGCGGCAGAGCGTCGACGCCGTGTAGTAGTAGGTGTGCTCGAGTGGATTGAGCACCGCCCATTCGACCCCGAGCGCGAGGCGCGAGAGCGCATTGAAGTTCGGCGTGCTGACGACGAGCACGCCGCCCGGCCGCAGCGCCGTGCGCGTCGCCTCGAGCACCGCGC
>JABFWM010000650.1 GCA_013362195.1 Acidobacteriota bacterium | reverse complement strand
TACCAGGCGATGCAGAAGGAGATCGCGACCGCCGAAGAGAACGTCCGCTCGCTCGAAGACCGGATCCTCGAGCGCATGGAGGAAGCCGAGTCGCTCGGGCGCGAGTTGAAGACGGCCGAAGCCGCGCTGAAGGCGCAGCAGGACGAGATCACGCGGGAGCGCAAGCGTCTGGACGACGAAGCCGCGGCGCTCCAGTCGCGCACCGCCGAGACGACGACGGCGCGGTCGGAGATGGCGAGGCAGTTGTCGCCTGACGCGCTCCACCTGTTCGAGCACGTGTCGCGCCAGCGCAAGGGGCTCGCCGTCGCCGAGGCGCGCGACGGGATCTGCACCGTGTGCCACGTGCGCCTGCGCCCGCAGGTCTTCAACGAAGTCCGCCGCAACGACGCGCTGATCCAGTGCGACAGCTGCCTTCGCATTCTCTACTTCGTCCCCACGGCCGCGCCGAACGCGGGCACGCCTCACCCCTCGTGATCACCGCCTACATCGACGGAGGCGCGCGCGGCAATCCCGGGCCCGCGGGCTACGGGGTGCGCATCGAAGACGCGGCCGGCACGCTGCTCGACGAACTGCACGGCGGGCTCGGCATCGCCACCAACAACATCGCGGAGTACAACGGCCTGCTGGCGGCGCTCCGGTATGCGGCGGCGCACGGGCACCGCGCCGTGCGCATCAAGGCGGATTCCGAGCTGCTCGTGAAACAGATGCGCGGCGAGTACCGCGTGAAGAACGAGGGGCTCAAGCCGCTGTTCCTGCAGGCAATCGCGCTGATCCGGCAGATCGGCGACGTGAGCTTCGAGCACGTCCGGCGCGAATTCAACAAAGAAGCGGACCGTCTCTCGAACCTCGGCATGGACGAGGCCGAGGCGATGTCGAAGAGCTCGTAAGGCTGTCTTGGCGTTATCGCCGGCGCACAGCTCGGATCGCCCCGAGCATGCGGCCGGCGCGATCGCGCGCGGCGCGGTAGGAATGCAGCCGCTCGTGATGCGTCTTGGTGCACAGCCCGGAATCGACGATCGCCCCGTCGGCGAGGCCGGCGGCGACCAGTTGATCGCGGTTCGCGCGCGCGAGGTCCAGCAGCGATCGATCGTCCGCGCCCGGCCGGAACCACGCGTCGATCCCTGAGGGGTCCGCGGCGCCACGGCGAAAGGCCTCCACCACCTCCGGGCCGACTTCTCCACAACAGGCGCCAAGGCAGGGACCGATGGCGGCCATCAGCTCCGCCGGATTGACTCCGAACGTGTCGCGCATCGCGCGCACCGCGACGGCTGCGACCTGCGCGGCGGCGCCCCGCCAGCCCGCATGCACCGCCCCGGCCGCGCCGCTCCGCCGGTCGAACAGGAGGATGGGGGCGCAGTCCGCGACCCCGACGCCGATCGCTACGTCCGGGTCGTCGCTGATGATGATGTCCGCTTCGGGACGCGGCCACGGCAGCGCGCGCCCGCGTCGTGCGATCGCGACGCCGGTCCCATGCACCTGCCGGACGAGAAGCAGGCGTTCGGGCGTGACGCCGAGCGACGCCGCGACCGACACCCACTCGTCCTCGTCCTCTCGCAGCTCGACGTCACGGCTGGTGAAGAGGTGAGGCGCCGGCAGCGCGGCGGACCGGAGCGCGCGGCCCCACGGCTCTTGCAACCATGCGAACGCGCCGCTAGGCTGAGGGTCGGTCATGGCCATCATCGGGCTCGGATTCGACGCGACCGACATCCCGCGCGTCCGCGAGGTGTTTGCGCGCCATGGGGAGCGGTTCCTCCGGCGCGTCTTTACGGCCGAGGAGATCGCCTATTGTACGCGGCACCGCGATCCGGTTCCGAGCCTGGCGGGACGGTTCGCTGCCAAGGAAGCGGCGATGAAGGCGCTCGGCACCGGGCATGCGCGCGGCGTGCTCTGGAAGGACATCGAAGTGTACCGCCGGAGCGGCCCGCCGCAACTGCGGTTGTCCGGCGGCGCGCTGCGGCGGTTCGAGGCGATGCGCGGCGTCCGCTCGCTGCTCACGATCACCCACGCCGAGACGCTGGCGATGGCGCAGGTGCTGCTGCTGAGTGAATAGCGCCCCAGTGCACTGACGTCCTTGGGGACGACGGGGAGCGCGGGGAGAACGGCGCACTGAACACAGCAATCGTTCGACCAGTCTCCCGAGCGCTCTTTCTGTTCGTCGGCTCCCAGGTCGCGACCACCGCAGTTGCCATTTCCTGCCGTGGATCATCGCCGCGAAGACAGCCGTCCCCGCCCGCACCCGACAACCACTCACCTCACCACGACTTACCGAGCCGCAAAGCGATGCACGTCACGGCCTGCCCTTTGCCCTGTCGTTCGTCGCGATGGCAGCGCCTGCCGCGCGAGGGAGAACAGCCTCATGACGATCAAGTTCGTGGCGAATGACAAGGGCCATCCGCCGGGCAAGCTGGCGGATGCGGAGCTGCACTTCACCGAGGGACCGCTCGAGGGGCTCAAGCTGACTGGCTTTTCGGTCTGGGAGCGCAAGACCGGCGGCGGTCGCAACGTGACGTTTCCGGCGCGGTCGTACTCCGTGAACGGCGAGCGCCGCAGCTTCGCGCTGCTCCGGCCGACCGCCGACAGCACCGGCCAGAACCGCATCCGCGACCTGATCCTCGAGGCCTACGAGGACTTCGCCGCCGAGCATATGGAAGCCTCCGCTTGACACGCCGTGCCGGGGGTCTGGAGACCCGACCTATGACGGCGGTCGCGACGGCAGGGTCTTTCAGAGACCCGCCGTCATGACAGGACGGGCAGGAACTTGCGGTTCTCCTGCTGCCGCTTCGGCGGGAGCGTCCATTCTTCGCGCAGCCCTTTGTCGAACTCGGCGCGGAAGAACGACGACTTCATGCCGCCGTCGATGATGTCCCAGGGCAGCACGGCGTCCGACGAGCGATCGCGGAAGATGTAGAAGTCGGCGTCAACGCCTGCTTCTGCCACGGCGGCGCGCCAGTTGCCGCCGTTGCGCTCCGCCGCTTCGATCGCCGGCGCGACGCGCCGATCGCCGAGCGAGAGCAGCGCCTGGTAGTACGAGTGCCGCTCCGACTTGATATTGAAGTAGACGTTGTCGAGATCCGCGACCATCGCTCGCAGCCGCTTCGCCTTGCGATCGGTGATCGCGGGATCTTCCATGGGCAGCCACTGATAGGCGGTGCCCGGCTTCGGAATCAGCGGATTCACGCTGGCAACGATGCGGCCGATGCGCCCTTTGGGGCGGGCATGCCTGAGCAGCGTGGCGCGCAGCTCCGCGCTCAGGTCGCGAATCGCCTCGAGGTCGGCCTCCGTTTCGGTGGGGAGCCCGATCATGTAATAGAGCTTCAGGTTCTCCATGCCGCTCGCGAAGATCAGGTCGGCTTTCTCGAGAATCTCCGCGTTGGTCACCGTCTTGTTGATCACGCGGCGCAGGCGATCGGAACCGGTCTCGGGCGCGATGGTGATCGAGCGCTCCCCGCTCTGGTGCAGCATGCGGACGATCGGCTCCGTCAGATCATCGAGCCGCAGCGACGCGGGACTGATCGAGTAGCCAAGCGCGAGCAGGCCCGCGAGGATGCGTTCGATCTCAGGATGATCGCAGAGCGCGATCGAGACGAGGCCGGCGCGCGTCGCGTGCGGCCGTGCCTGCGCGGCGAGTTCGAGGATCCGATCTGCCGGGAACGGACGCACCGGCAGGTAGTTGTAGCCCGCCCAGCAGAAGCGGCACAGGTTCGCGCAGCCGCGCACGACCTCGATGAGGAAGCGCGAGCCGAACTCGGTGTCGGGCGTGAAGATCTGCGTCGCGGGCGGATCGAGGTGTTCCGTTGCCTTGACCGCGGCCTTCTTCACGACTGCCGGCGCTCCGCTGTCACGCGCCGGCTCGAATGCCGCGATGGTCCCGTCGGCGTGATAGTGAACCGTGTAGAACGATGGAATGTAGAACCCGCGCTCCCTGGCAAGACGATGCAGGAGGTCGTCACGGTCGGTCGCCTCCCGGATGCCGCGCATCAGCGCCGGTACGAGCATCTCCCCTTCGCCCGCGGCAATCGCCTCGGCGAACGGGGCGAGCGGCTCCGGGTTCACGAACGTGACGGCGCCGCCGATGACCACGAATGGATCGTGTGTGGTGCGCGCGTCGGCGCGCACCGGCACACCCGCCAGCCGCAGCATCGAGACCACGTTCGGATAGTCCCATTCGAACGAGACAGAGAACGCGAGGACGTCGAAGTCGCGCACCGGCGTACCGGACTCGAGCGTGCGCAGCGGCGCGCCCGACGCGAGCTGCGCGGCAAGCTCCTGCCGGCCGGGCAGGAACACGCGCTCGCACACCACGTCGTCGAGCTCGTTGAAGAGGCGATAGACCGTCTGGAAGCCCAGGTTGGACATCCCGACGAAGTAGGTGTTGGGAAATGCCAGCGCGACGCGCAGCCGCCCGCCATGCGGCTTACGGACGAACCCAATCTCGCGTGAGAGGACGTCGCGCGGGCGTCCGCGCTCGATGCGCTGCGCCGCGTGCGGCCTTGACCTGACGGATTCCATGTTGTGTGGCCAGCGGTTGCCGCCAGCGTTCCCGGTCCAGGCCGCCCGTGCGCCAGCGCGCGTTATCGAGAATGCGTCCTCACGAGGCGGAGCCTCGTCGAGGGTCTCAACAGGGCCTTGCGAGAAGTGGCGATGTCGAACTGGAAACGAACGGATGTGGTACGGGGGCTGCAGCTGACCCGCCGCCGCTCCCGCGTCCCGTGGATTTATCTAGTTTACCACGCGCGTTCCATCCCGCTCGGCGGTCCCGACGACGCCGGTCCGGTGTCGACCGGCGCGTCGGGTGTCCGGGAATCGGCGCCGGACTGGCTCAGGCTTCGTTCTGGCGGCGCAGGAACGCCGGCACGTCGAGCGGCGACACCGGCTCGAACTCCGCTCCCGGGCTCATCGTCTCGGAGGACGGATCGGCGGCGTTGACGGGCACCGCCGGCATTTCAAGCACCGGCCGCCGAGCGATCGGCATGCGCGCGCCGCCGCCGCCGGCGGCTGCCACCTTTGGCGCTTCGACTACTTCGTTGCGCCACTGGGCGTAGTTCTGCAGATCGACCGGCGTCTGCGCGGCCGACGGGCTGACCGATCGCGCGGTCGCGCGATCGAAGCCGGTGGCGATGACCGTGATCTTGACCTTGCCTTCCATCTTCGGGTCCACGACCGCGCCGAAGATGATGTTCGCGTCCTCGTGTGCCGCTTCCTGGATGATGGCGGATGCTTCGCTCACCTCGATGAGCGACAGGTCCGAACCGCCGGTGACGTTGATGATCACGCCGCGCGCGCCCTTGACCGAGGCGTCTTCGAGGAGCGGGCTCGAAATGGCGCTGTTTGCCGCGAGCATGGCGCGGTTCTCACCTTCCGAGAACCCGGTGCCCATGATGGCAATGCCCATGCCGGCCATGATCGTCTTCACGTCGGCGAAATCCAGGTTGATCATCCCGGGCACGAGGATCAGATCCGAGATGCCCTGGATCGCCTGCCGCAGCACGTCGTCTGCGCTGGTGAACGCGTCGTTGAGCGACGTCGAGCGCGCGATGGTGGCGAGCAGGCGCTCGTTCGGGATCGTGATCACCGTATCGACGGAGTTGCGGAGCTCCTCGAGCCCGTGCTCGGCCTGCAGCTGACGCTTGCGTCCTTCGAACCTGAACGGCTTGGTGACGACGGCGATGGTCAGCGCGCCGAGCTCGCTCGCGAGGCTCGCGATGACCGGCGCCGCTCCGGTGCCGGTGCCGCCGCCGAGGCCGGTGGTCACGAACACCATGTCGGCGCCGTCGAGCGCCTCGATCAGCTTCTCGGTGTCTTCGAGCGCGGCCTGCCGGCCGACGTTGGGGTCGGCGCCCGCGCCGAGCCCTTTCGTCAGCTTCGCGCCGATCTGCAGCTTCTGCGGTGCGGCGTTCAGCTTCAGCGCCTGCAGGTCGGTGTTGGCGACGATGAACTCCACGCCTTCGAGGCCGGCCTGCACCATGCGGTTGACCGCGTTGCTGCCGCCGCCCCCGACGCCGACCACCTTGATGCGCGCGCCCGTCCGCGTGTCTTCGTCGAGTTTCAGCCGCAAGGTGGACGCCTGTTGATCAGCCATGCCGTGGCCTCCCATTGTTTTCTAGAAGAACTCTTTGAACAAGGCGCGCAGCCGGTGCGCCATGCTTCCCAGTGCGCCGGCCCCTACCGGTCGCGCGACTTCGCCCGCGTGATTCCTGTGTGCGTACATCACGAGCCCGACCGCGGTTGCGAATGCCGGGTTGTTCACGTGATCCGCTAGTCCCCCGACGCCGGCCGGACATCCGCGCCGGATCGGCAGGTCGAAAATCTGCTCGGCGATCTCCGCGGTGCCTTCGAGCAGCGCGCCGCCGCCGGTCAGCACGATCCCTGAATTGAGTGACTTCTCGAAGCCCGCGCGCCGGAACTCGTCCCAGAGGAGGTGAAAGATCTCTTCGGCGCGCGGCTGCAGGATCTCCGAAAGAATCCGCCGCGCCATCACCCGCGGCTTCCGTCCGCCCACGCTCGGCACGTCCATCGTCTCGTCTTCGTCGACCATCGCCGACAGCGCGCAGCCGCAGCGCCGCTTGATTTTCTCCGCATCCGGGATCGCGGTGCGGAGCCCGACCGCGATGTCGTTCGTGAAGTGATCGCCGCCGACCGCCACGACCCCGGTGTGCCACAGGCTGCCGCGCTCGAAGATCGCGAAGTCGGTGGTGCCGCCGCCGATGTCCACGAGCGCGACCCCCAGCTGCTTCTCGTCGTCGGTCAGCACCGCGTCGCTCGCGGCGAGCTGCTCGAGCACCGTATCGAGCACCGCGACGCCGGCGCGGTTCACGCACGCGACGATGTTCTGCGTCGACGACGCGCTGCCGGTGACGACGTGCACGTTCACTTCGAGGCGGGTGCCGGTCATGCCGACCGGGGCGCCAATCCCGTCCTGTTCGTCGACCACGAAGTCCTGCGGCAGCACGTGAAGGATCTCACGTCCGCTCGGAAGCGCAACGGCTTTTGCGGCATCAATCGCGCGGCGCACGTCTTCGCGCGTGATCTCCCGGTTCTTGCCCGCGACCGCGACCACGCCTCGGCTGTTGAACGCTTTCACGTGCGCGCCGGACAGCGCCACGTGCACGGAATCGATTTCCACGCCAGCGGTCAGCTCTGCTTCGTCGATCGCCTTCTTGATCGACTCGACCGCCGCTTCCAGGTTGACGACGACGCCGCGGCGGATGCCTTTCGACTCCGCGAGGCCGATGCCGATGATATCGAGGCCGCCGTCATCCATGAGCTCGCCGACGATGGCCGCGATCTTCGAGGTGCCGACGTCCAGTCCGACGAGATACCGCTCTTTCCGAGCCACTTGGTCCCTTTCTTCCGCCCGAAGGCGGAAGCGACGAGTTCTTCCGCCTGAAGGCGGAAGCTACGGGTTCTTCCGCCTGAAAGCGGAAGCTACCGGTTCTTCCGCGGAAGCGACGAGTCCTTCCGCCTGAAGGCGGACGCGACGAGTTCTTCCACGG
>JABFWM010000017.1 GCA_013362195.1 Acidobacteriota bacterium | reverse complement strand
AATCTGCGACACGCCCGCGGCGGCGCCCGGCGCCGCGCGTCCGCTGACGTCGGCCCATCGCGTGCCGAGGTTGCGGAAGAGGCGCAATCCGGCCGGCGCCGCGCCGATCAGATCCAGGAGCCCGTCGTTGTCGTAGTCGAGCAATTGCGCGGCGACGAGTCCGGCGGTCTCGCGTGGCGCGTCGCGCATCGTGAACCGGCCGCGGCCGTCGCTCATCGCGAACGTCGCCGGCTGATCGCCGCGAAGGAAGAGGAAATCGGTGAAGCCGTCCTTGTTCACGTCCCCGGCGGCGACCCCACGCACCGCACCGGTCGCCGCCAGGCCGACGTCGCGCGCGACGTCGGCAAACGTGCCGTCGCGGCGATTCTGAAACAGCACGGGCCCCCGCTCGCCAACGATCGCGAGATCGATGTCGCGGCGGTTGTCGTAGTCCGTGGGAACGATCGCGACCGCCGCGGTGGCGGCCGACGCGAGGCCCGCCGCCGCCGCGATGTCGGCGAACGTGCCGGTGCCGTTATTGCGCAGCAGGCGGACGGGGCCGCTCCCCGCGATCACCAGATCGAGGTCGCCATCGTGGTCGACGTCAACGAACGCGCCGGTCCGCACACCCGCGACGGCGGCCGCCGATCCCAGCGCCGCCGCCGTCACGTCCTCGAACGTTCCGCCGGCGGCCTGGTGGAACAGGCGTGGACCGTCCTCGCGAAGGAGGCAGAGATCGACCTTGCCGTCGTTGTCGTAGTCACCGGCCACCGCGCCGACGGCGCGGCCCGTCGATCGAACATCGAGCTTCGCGGACGCCGTGATGTCGGTGAAGCGTCCCCCATCGTTCCGATAGAGACGCATCGACGTTTCGTCGACGACCAGCAGGTCCTCGTCGAAATCGCCGTCGAGATCGAAGAGGGTGATCCCGCCCGCCGTCGACGGCGCCGCGGCGGATCCGCGACCCGCCGCGTCCGATGCCCCTTTCAGCGAATCGGCCGTCGCGTCCACGAAGGCGACGTCCGGCGTCGGTTCGTTCACGAGTTCGGGTTCCGCGCCCGTCGAGGCGATCGCCTCCGCATAGCGGCCCTGCTGCAGGTAACCCGGCGCGTAGGTGACGCCGTAGGCGCTGTCGCGAAGGGTCTGGAACTTCTGCATCGCGTCGCGCCCGGCGTCGGCGTCGCCGGCGCGGACGAGCGCGGTCGCCAGCCCGTAGGCGGCGGTCACGTTGAACGGCTCGCGCGCAAGCGCCTCGCGGAAGAGCGGCAGCGCCGCCTTCGCGTTCCGCTCCTGCAGATACACCTGCCCGAGATTGACACGGCTGCCGACGTCCTCGGGGTCGATCGCGAGGACCCGTTTGAAGGCCGCCGCCGCCTCGTCGGCCTGGTTCTGGCCTTTCGCGATCAGGCCGAGGAGGTACGGCGGCTGCGCGAGCTGCGGCTGCGCCTGCTGCGCCGCCCGCGCTTCCGTCTGCGCGTCGTCGATCTGTCCCGCGTAGTAGAGCGCAATCGCCAGGTTCGCGCGGGCCGCGGTGAGCGACGGATCGATCTTCAGCGCCTCGCGGAACTGCGCCGCGGCCGCTTCGTAATCGAACTGCTCGAGCCGCGCGACGCCGCGGTTGCTCGCACGATACGCGTGCTCCGCGCGATCGGCGCCCTGAGCTTCGGCCTGAAGACGGATGCGGCGGGCCCCGTGGGCGGCGGGCAGCGCCGCCGCCGCCGCCGCGATGACCAACGCCAGCCCGAACGCTGTGCGGGTCGTCATGACGTCCGGCGGATGGGTTCGTTTTTGACGATGCCCTTCCCCTCCTGCACGGTGATCACCTGATCGCCAGGGACGCCCGGGAGCTTTTCGACCGTGCCGTTCGGCCACGCGATCTCGATCGCCTGCACCGCCGTCGCCGATCCCAGGCCGAAGGTGAGGGGCAATTCGCTCTGCGAGCAATAGCTCGATCCGCTCTTGACGACGGCCTGGCGGACCGCGCCGCCCGCCATGGTCACGCGCACGCGGGCGCCGATCCCGTCGCGGTTCGACACCGTGCCGATCGTCTTGACGCGCAGCGCGTGATTGCGGTTGCCGCCGTCGTTGCGCAACAGTCGCGCCGGCCCGTTGTTCGTGGCCACGAGCACGTCGAGGTCGCCGTCGTTGTCATAATCGCCGTAGGCGGCGCCGCGCGCGACCACCGGCTGCTGCAGCGCCGGCCCCGAGCTCTTCGAGACGTCCTCGAACCTCTTCGCGCCGGCGTTGCGGAACAGGTGCGCCGGCTGCGCATAGGTCACCTTCGGCTGCGCCTTGTTGATGTCGTCCGACACATGGCCGTTCGCCGCAAAGATGTCGAGCCGTCCGTCGAGATCCATATCGAAAAAGAAGGCGGCAAACGTGAGCGTCAGCAGCGACGAGCGGCCGATGGTGCCGCCCGGCGCCTCGTCCACGAACAACCCGTTCCCGTCGTTCGTGTAGAGCGCGATCATCTCGTTCGAGAAGTTGCCGATGACGATGGCCTGGCGGCCGGATCCGTCGACGTCGCCGGTATCGACGCCCATCCCCGCGCGCGCCACGCCTGCGTCGTTGAACGCCACGCCGGCGGTCGTCGCCTGGTCGACGAACGTGCCATCGCGGCGGTTGCGATACAGCTTGTTCGGCTGCGTGTCGTTGGCGACGACGAGGTCGGGCCAGCCGTCGCTGTCGACGTCGATCAGCGCGACGCCGAGCGCCTTGCTCGACGGATCGTAGAGGCCCGCCTTCTTCGTGACGTCCTCGAAGGTGCCGTTGCCGCGGTTGTGGTACAGGACGGGGCTCTGCCCTTTGTACGACTCGGGCGTGCAGTACGATTTGGTCTTGCCGTCGAGCGTGCAGAACCGATCGCCCTCCAGCGTCCACTGCACGTAGTTGGCGACGAACAGATCGAGCTTGCCGTCGCGGTCGTAGTCGAACCACATCGCGCTCGTCGAGAAGCCGTCGCCGCCGACGCCGGCGGTGGCGGTGACGTCGCGGAACCTGCCCGTCCCGAGGTTCCGGAACAAGCGGTTCGACCCGAGGCCTGTGAGATAGACGTCGACGTGGCCGTCGTTGTCGTAGTCGCCGACCGCGACGCCGAGGCCGTACATCTGCACGGCGAGTCCGGCCGACTTCGTCACGTCGGTGAACGTGCCGTTGCGGTTGTTCCGGTACAAGGCCGGGTACGCCGGAGGGCCCGCGTGCGACGGCCAATGCATCGAGTTGACGAACAGCACGTCCTGCCAGCCGTCGTTGTCGAAGTCGAGGAAGGCGCAGCCGGAGCCGAGCGTTTCGGGCAGGTACTTCTTGCCGAACGCGCCGTTCACGTGCGTGAACGTGATCCCTGCCTGCGACGTGACGTCGGTGAAGGTGACCGGCGCGGCCGCCGCGCCCGCGAGCAGGACCGCCGCCGCCGCACCGGTGACAAGGAAAGATGCGGCGACACGCCGCAGGATGATCGTGACCATGGTCTGTTGGTGGGTCGCGCCGGCGTGCGCGTCCGCTGTCCGGCGAGGATAGCGGAAATCGCGAATGAAATGTAGGGCCGGTCTTTCCGCCCGCTTGACGATCGTGAATCCCTTCAACTCGACCGTGATTGGAACGGCGGCGGCCGGCAGCGCCACGACCGGGCAGAGCCGTTCTCATGGATCGTGGCGGTGCGGCTCGGACCGGTATCCTGTGATCGAGGATGTATGAACACGACAGTCTTTCCCCGGGGTGCGATCGACGTTGAATAAATCGCTGCGTGCTGCGGTCGTCATCCTGATGGCGGGCGTTCTGGTTCGATGTGGGGGATCGCGCGAACCGGCGCCGCCGCCAGTCACCCCGAACGTCCTGCTCATTACCATCGACAGCGTGCGCGCCGACGCGATCGGGGCCTACGGCAGTCCGCGCGCCGCAACGCCGCGGATCGATCAGCTCGCGCAACGCGGCGTGCGCTTCGAACGCGCGCACGCGCACAACGTGGTCACGCTCCCGTCGCACGCGAACCTGCTGTCAGGGCTGCTGCCCATCGATCACGGGGTGCGCGACGATGCCGGCTTCCGCTTTCCCGCCTCGATCGACACGATCGCCACGCTGTTGAAGGCGCGCGGCTACCGCACGGGCGCGTTCGTCAGCGCCTTTCCGCTCGCGCGGCGGTTTGGTCTCGCCCGCGGCTTCGACGAATACGACGACCGCTTCGTGGACGCGACGCCGCGTCGGGCCTTTCTCGAACAGGAACGCGCCGGGACGAAGACGGTGGCGCGTGCGCGGGCCTGGCTCGACCGCGATCCGACAGTCCCGACCTTCTGCTGGGTGCATCTCGACGAGCCGCATTCTCCGTATGAGCCACCGGAGCCGCTCGCGTCGCGGTTCCGCGCACGACCGTACGACGGCGAGGTCGCCGCCGCCGACGCCGCGCTCGGCCCGCTGCTCGAGCCAGTCTTCGCGGCCGGGACGAACGGGAAGACGATTGTCCTGCTGACGAGCGATCACGGCGAGTCGCTCGGCGAGCACGGCGAGGCCACACACGGCATCTTTGCCTATGAAAGCACGCTGCGCGTCCCCTTCATCTTTTATATGCCGTCGATCGCGCCCCGGGTGGTCGCCGCGCCGGCCCGGCACATCGACGCGCTGCCGACGATTCTCGACGCGATCGGGGCCCCCTTCCCGAAGGGATTGCGCGGACGCAGCCTGCTGCCGGCGGCGCGCGGGTCGGCCGACGAGTCGAGTCCGGTCACCTACTTCGAGGCGTTCTCCGGAGCGCTGAATCGTGGATGGGCGCCGGTCATCGGGGTGCTGAGCGGCGGAAAGAAATTCATCGACCTGCCCGTTGCCGAGTTGTACGACGTCGACGCCGACCCGAAGGAACAACGCAATCTGGCCGCAGCCGATCGGCGCACCTGCGACGAGCTGCGCGCGATGCTGCGCCCTTATGCGAACGCGTACCCGGCCACCGCCGCCGCGCGTGAATCGGCCGATACACGCGAACGGCGGCGCAGCAACGGCTACGCGGCGATCGGGGAACGCCGCGGCCGGCCGACCTACACCGCGGCCGATGATCCCAAACGCGTGATCGGCCTCGACCGGGAGCTGCACGAGATCGTCGGCCGATACCTGGCTGGCGATCTGCAGGGCGCGCTCGGGCGCGCGCGCGCCTTCTCGCGTGCGCATCCGAACATGGCGGCCGCGCACCTGCAGCAGGGACATCTCGAGCGTGAGAGCGGCGACCTGCGTGCAGCGGTCGCGTCGATGCGGCGCGCGCTCGCGCTCGCGCCGCACAACGCCCAAACGGCTGCGCTCCTGGGGGCGTATCTCACGGACGCGGGACAGCCGTCGCCGGCCGTCGAGATCCTGACGCCGTTCGCTGCCGGCGACGGCGAGGCCCCGGACGCCGACGTCCTCGTGTCGCTCGGCCTCGCGCAGGCACGTCTGGGACACGTCGACGAGGCGCTGGCGACGCTCGGCCGCGCGCGCGCCCAGACGCCGGACGCTGCCATGCTGCTCGTCGACATCGGCAGCGTCGCGCTGATGGCGGAACGGCGGGACGAAGCGCAGCGCGCCTTCGAAGCCGCCGTCGCGCAGAACCCGTCATTGGCGCGGGCGCACAGCTCGCTCGGCGCGATTCACGCGGATGCGGGACGGACCGATGCCGCGTCCAGCGAATGGAAGACCGCTACGACCATCGACGCGTCCGAATACGGACGGCTGTTCGCCCGCGCCGGTTCGCTGGTCCGCGCCGGCCGTGCCGCGCAGGCCCGGCCGTATCTCGAATTCTTCGCCGCGAACGCCCCGTCCGATCGATATGCATCCGAGATCGCGCAGGCGCGGACCTGGTTGGCAGCGACTGAACACAGATAGGTTTACCGGCGCCGGTGCACCGACGAACACGGGGAGATCGGGGCGGACGCGCTTGTTGGTTTTTGGGACAGACTAGAAACGGCGCTGCAACATTCGCACTTCAGTAAAACCATTGTCCCGCGCTCTCCGCGTACGTGGCGACCACTGGCCGTCCCCGTGGCTGGCTGCCGCCGCGATGGTGCTGGGGCTGTCTGTCAATTCGCGCACCGCCCAACAAGCGCCGGCCTCATCGGCCGTGCTCTTCCGCGACATCACCACCGCCGCCGGCATTGCCTTCCAGCACCACGCCGCGCCCGAGAAGAAGTTCATCGTCGAGTCGATGAGCGGCGGCGTGGCGGTGTTCGATTACGACAACGACGGGCTGCCCGACATCTACTTCGTCGACTCGCTGACGGTCGAAACGGCGCACGATCCAAAAGCGGCGCGGAGCGCGCTCTATCGCAATCGTGGCAACGGCCGCTTCGAGGACGTGACCGACCGATCGGGGCTCGCGCACCCGGGCTGGGGCATGGGCGTCTGCACGGCGGACCAGGACGGTGACGGCTGGCAGGACCTCTACGTCACCGCGCTCGGCGGCAATCACCTCTATCGCAATCGTCACGATGGCACGTTCGAGGACGTCACGGAGCGCGCCGGCGTCGCTGTCGGCGGCTGGTCCGCGGGCTGCGGCTTCGCGGATTACGATCGCGACGGCCGCCTCGATCTGTTCGTCAGCCGCTACGTCAGGATCGACCTCGCGCACCTGCCGGAGTTCGGCAGGGACAAGACCTGCCAGTACCGCGGCATGGCCGTCCAGTGCGGCCCCCGCGGTCTCCCCGGCGAATCGGACGTCCTCTTCCACAACGACGGCAACGGCCGCTACACCGACGTGTCGCAGCCGGCCGGCGTGTCCGACCCCCGCGGCTCGTTCGGCCTCGGCATCGCGTGGTTCGACGTCAACGACGACGGCTGGCCGGACCTGTACGTTGCGAACGACTCGATGCCGAACTTCATGTACGTGAACCAGAAGAACGGCACGTTCAAGGAGCAGGCGTTTCCGCTCGGGGTCGCGGTCAGCGAAGACGGCGCCGAGCAGGGCAGCATGGGCGTGGCGCTCGGCGATTACGATCACAGCGGACGGTTCAGCCTGTTCGTCACCAACTTCGCCGACGAATACAACGCGCTCTATCGCAACGACGGCGATCACTTCTCGGATCTCTCGTTCCGCTCGCGCACCGCCGCGAGCAGCCTGCCGTATGTCGGCTGGGGCGACGCGTTTCTCGATTACGACAACGACACGTGGGCGGACCTGATCGCGGTGAACGGCCACGTCTACCCGCAGCTCGAGAGACTGAAGACGGGCGCGCCGGCCGGGTACCGTCAGCGGAAGCTGCTCTATCACAATCGCGGCGACGGCACGTTCGACGACGTGTCGATACGCTACGGATCCGCGTTGACCGAGGAACGCGTGAGCCGCGGTCTCGCGATTGGCGATCTCGACAACGACGGCGGCATCGATGTCGTGATCAACGATCTCGACGGCGCGCCGCAGGTCCTCCACAATGAGCTGGCCCCTCGCGGCAGCTGGGTGATCGTCAGGGTGAAAGGGGCCGCGCCCAACACCGACGCGATTGGCGCGGTCATCACCGTCACCGCCGGCGCCGTGCGTCAGCGCGCGGTCGTCCAGAGCGGCGCCAGCTACATCTCGCAGAACGACATGCGGCAGCATTTCGGTCTGGGCGCGGCGCAGACGATCGATGCC
>JABFWM010000699.1 GCA_013362195.1 Acidobacteriota bacterium | reverse complement strand
GACGGTGCGGCTGCTCCGGGCCACCGCGGAGCGGATGAACAAGCCGCAGAGCCTCGTCGTCCGCGAGGCGGTCGCGGAGTATGCCGCGAACAGCGGGCGGCTCAGCGAGCTCGAACGCCGCCGCATGCTGCGCGCCATCGACGCGATGTTGGCGCGGCCGGCGTCGCGGCCGCAGCGCGCGGTGACGCGCGAAGTCCGCCAGGTCCGCGACGCGCGCCGGCAGGGCGGACGCAAGCGCCGCGCTGAATGATTCATCTCGACACCTCCGTCCTGATCACCGCGCTCAGCGGTGAGCGCAGGGCCGCCGGCGCCCTGCGAGACCGTGTGCGCGACGGCCGCCGGATCGGCCTCTGCACGATCGTCCTGTATGAATGGTGGCGCGGCCCTCGCACCGAAGCGGAGCTCGAGGACCAGGAGGCGCTGTTTCCGTCGCAGACGGCCGTGCCGTTCGGCGCCCGCGAAGCGGCGCTCGCGTCGGAGATTTACGGGCGGTTGAAGCATCCGCGACGGCGGGAGATTGACATCGCGATCGCGTCGTGTGCGATCGCCCAGGGCGCATCCCTGTGGACGCTCAATCCCGGCGACTTCGCCGACATTCCCGAATTGCAGCTGGCGTGAGGCGGGACTGAAGACCCGGCCGGCACGGACGCCGCTCGTCGACTGAAGGCCCGCATGGCCGTCGCCCCACGCGGGCCGGGAGCTATCCGAAGTTCTTCTCGAACAGATCCTCGATCGCCTGTCGGCCGTTGTCATGGATCTGCCGCGTCCCGGTGCCGGTGAAGTGCGGGTGTGTGATCCTCGGCACGTCCGACTTCTCCCAGTCCTCGCCGCTCCAGCGGAACCAGCCATTCCTGTCCTGATCGAACACGAACAGCGGCTTGTTACAGAGCTTCGCGAACTCGGCGCCCCACCCGGTGCCGCCGCGGACGGTCAGATCGTCCTGAACGACGCCGATGACGTAGATTTCCTGGCCGCTGTTCACCTGATACCACAGCGTCTGCAGGATCTTCCGCAGCGTCGGGCTGTCGGTGTAGCGGCGGTGCATCAGCCGCGACACGTAGGCGAGGCTCACGTCGCCCGCCTGCAGCTCTTCGTGATTGAGCACGCGGATGCCGCGACGGCGCGCTTCGGTGTGCCCGTCGAAGGTGAAGTTCACTTCTTCGATGCCGTGGCGCTCGGCGCACGCGCCGAACTCCGCTTCGGCGCCAGGCGCGGCGCCGCTGAACAGGATGTAGTCGTCTCGATTCATGATCGGTCAGGCGTCAGGAGACAAGAGACAGCGTCAGGTCGTGCGTCGCTTCGCGGCCGGCTTCTTCTTCGGCGATCGCGTGGACGATGTGGAGCGCTTCGCGGCGGTCTTCACGGCGCGCGCGCGCCCCGTGCGCGACTGAGAGGAGGTGCCCGCGGTCTTGCGTGCGGCGGCGGGGGCGGGTGCGTCCGGCGAGGGCGTGCGCCCGGCCTTGAGCGCCGCGGCCTTGTCGATGATCTTCGCCAGCATCGCGCCGGCTTCGCCCCCCTTCGCGGGCCGGTGCGATTCCCACACGTCGGGGCGATCCTGCGCGAGGATGTCCTCGAAGTCTCCCTCGCTCTTCACGCTCTTGGGCGCGAACGCGGTGATGTCGACCTCGCCGGCCCAGTCGTCGCGGTGCTTGATGAGCAGCCACGACCGATCGCCGCTGCCGCCAGGATAGCGACCGCCGGTGCGAACCAGCACCCATGATCCTTTCAGCTTGTAGCCGTCGAGCGTGAACTTGAGGTCGCCCTTCTTGAGCGCGGCGTCCACGTCCGGGCTTTCCGGCGTCCACGTGCCGACGTCCCAGAGCATCACGATGCCGGCGCCGTAGCCCTCGGGGATGACGCCCTCGAAGGTGCCGTACTCGATGGGATGATCCTCGACCATCATCGCCAGCCGCTTCGTCCTGGGATCGAGCGACGGTCCCTTCGGAACCGCCCACGACAGCAGCACGCCGCGGTGCTCGAGGCGGAAGTCATAGTGCAGATGGCTGGCGAGGTGCTTCTGAACGCAGAAGAAGCGCGTCTTCGCCGTCGTCTCGTGCTGCGCGCGTTCTTCCGCGAGCTTCGGATCGCCGGCCGGTTCGGGGGTGGACGTGAAGTTCCGCTTCGCTTTGTATTTTTCGAGAACCATGCGCTTTATCCGGCCGGTCTGACGACCGCCCTACGTGAGAGGTGAATCGCCCTTCGCCCCTCGCTCATCGCGCCCCGCCCATCAATTTCTTCGCGGGGGGCACGAGAGCAAACATCACCACCGAGGCGCCGATCAGCACCGCCGTCACGATGCCGAACAGCGTGTTGAGCGGCATCGCGCTGAAGAATCCTGCCGCCCATCCCGCGAGCTTGTTGCCGAACGCATTCGACAGGAACCACACGCCCATCATCAGCCCGACGATGCGGAGCGGGGCGAGCTTGGTGACGGCGCTCAAGCCGACCGGGCTGATACAGAGTTCACCAAGCTCCGACACGAAGTACGACGCGATGAGCCACCACGGACTGACACGGATCCCTTCGCCGCTTGCGAGCGCGCCCGCGGGCACGAGCACCAGGAACGACAGGCCCATGAAGAAGAGGCCGAATGCGAACTTGGCGGGCACCGACGGTTCGCGCGGCCCGAGCCGCATCCACAGCCACCCGAACAGCGGCGCGAGCGCGATGACGAAGATCGGCTGCACTGACTGGAACCACGACGAGGGGAACGAGAAGCCGAACATCTCGAGCCGCGTGTAGCGATCCGCGAACAGATTCAGCGTCGAGCCGGCCTGTTCGTACGCGCCCCAGAAGAGGACCGCGGCGAGGAAGAAGATCACGATCGCGCCGATGCGTCTCCATTCGCCGGTGGTGAAGCCGCGGCTCGTGTCCGCCGTCCGCCGGGCCGCGGCGGTGTCCGCCGTCGCGGCCGTCGGCTTCTGGCCGAGCCGGGCCACGCCGGCCTGCAGCCGCCGGCGGCCCATCACGTATTGAACGACGCCGAACGTCATGCCGACGCCCGCCGCGGCGAAGCCGATGTGCCAGTTGACGCGTTGCGCGAGATAGCCGGCGACCAGCGGTCCGATGAACGCGCCGAGATTGATCCCCATGTAGAAGATCGAAAAGCCCGCGTCACGCCGCGTGTCGCCCTGGGGATACAGCGATCCGACCAGCGTGCTGACGTTCGGCTTCAGCAGGCCCGTGCCGAGGACGATGAGCCCGAGGCCGGTGTAGAAGAACGGCAGCGCCTTGAACGCGAGCGTGAAGTGCCCGGCGGCGATGACGACGGCGCCGACGAGCACGGTGCGGTACTGGCCGAGCCAGCGATCCGCGACGAGGCCGCCGAGGATCGCCGCGGCCCACGCGCTGCCGGTGTAGGTGCCGTAGATCGACGCCGCGCGCGCGTCCGCGAACCCGAGCCCGCCCGCCGCCGCCGGCGCCACCATGTACAGAATGAGGAACGCGCGCATCCCGTAATAGCTGAAGCGCTCCCACATTTCGGTGAAGAACAGCGTCGCGAGCCCGCGGGGGTGGCCGAAGAACCCGTAATCGGTGTCGGCCGCGGTGTGGTCGTCGGCGACAGGACTCGCGCGTCGGGCGGCGAGGGCTCCGTCTGTCATCCCGGCGAGTGTAACCTATTGCGCGCGCGCGTTCGCGAGGGGCATCGCGCGAGGTGCGAGGCGCGAGGCACGATGGGCGAGGGGCGAAGGGCGTTCGGGGTTGGTGCGCCGGGCTGGCTGGAACTCGCGGCGCCGTTCAGAGCCAGTCGAGTGCGACGCCACTCGCCCATCGCCCTTCGCCCATCGCCCTTCACCGCTCGCCCTTCGCCCCTCGCGCATCAATAATGAAAGCTGACACCCGATGCGACGGCCATTTCGCTCCGCGTTGCGACCGCTTCTGCTGATCGCCGCGTGCGCGCGGACGCCGCCGCCGCGCACGGCACCGGCGCCGCAGGCCGCGGCGCCCGGACCGCCGCCGGCGACGTCACCAGCGCCCGCGACGGTGGCACCTGATGACGATCCGCTCGGGCGGCTCGTGCCGCTGCCGCAGCGTATTGAGGCCGCCGCAGGTGCGCCTTTCACCGTCACGCCGCAGACGGTGATCGTCGTCCCCGCGGGTGCGCCGCCGATGACGGTCGCGACGCAGCTGCTGGCGTTCATCCGGCGCGCGAGCGGCCTGTCCCCAGAGATTGTCGTGGCGCGCGAACCCGCCCAACCCGCCAGCGTCATCGCCCTGACCCTGGATCCGGCCGCCACATCGTCCGACGAGGGCTACGATCTCACGATCGAGGCGGCGCGCGTGACCGTGCGCGCGAGCACGCCGGCAGGCCTCTTCTACGGCGTTCAGACGATCAGGCAGCTCTTGCCCGCCGCCGCCGAATACGAGGCCCTCCTGTACCGGAAGCCGCCGACGGTGACGCTGCCGGCGCTCCGGATCGCCGACGCGCCGCGGTTCGAGTGGCGCGGCGCGATGCTCGACGTCGCGCGGCATTTCTTTTCCGTCGACGAGGTGAAGCGCTATATCGATCTGATCGCGCTCTACAAGATCAATCGCCTGCACCTGCATCTGGCGGACGACCAGGGCTGGCGCCTCGAAATCCCGTCGTGGCCCGACCTGACGCGCAAGGGCGGCGCCAGTGAAGTCGGCGGCGGCCCGGGCGGGTTCTACACGCGCGATCAGTACAAAGACATCGTCGGCTACGCAGAGGCGCATTTCGTCACCATCGTCCCCGAGATCGACATGCCGGGGCACACGAACGCGGCGCTCGCGTCGTACGCCGATCTGAACTGCAAGGGCACGGCGCCGGCACCCTACACCGGCACGGACGTCGGATTCAGCGCGCTCTGCGTCGATCTCGACGTCACCTACAAATTCATCGACGACGTGGTGCGCGAGTTGGCGGCGCTGACGCCGGGACCGTACCTGCACGCCGGCGGCGACGAGGTGAAGACGCTCACGCCCGAGCAGTACCGGACGTTCGTCGAGCGCGTGCAGAAGATTGTCGAATCGCACGGCAAGCGGATGGTGGGATGGGACGAGGTGTCAGCGGCGGCGCTGCTGCCAACCTCGATCGTGCAGCACTGGCGTCCGGATGCGTCGAAGCAACTGCTCGCGGGCTCGCCGCACCTGATTCTGTCGCCCGCCGACCGCGTGTACCTCGACATGAAGTACGACGACTCGACGCTGCTCGGCCTCAACTGGGCGGCGAACATTCCGGTGCAGCGGTCGTACGACTGGGATCCGGACGCGCTCGTTCCCGGTGCGCGTCCCGGATCGGTGCTGGGCGTGGAAGCGCCGATATGGTCCGAGACGCTGAGCACCATGCGCGACGTGGAGTACCTCGCATTCCCGCGGCTGGCCGCGGTCGCGGAGCTCGCATGGACGCCGCAAGGGCAGCGCCGGTGGGACACGTTCAAGGTGCGCCTCGGCGCGCAGGCGCCCCGCTGGACCGCGCTGGGGATCAATTTTTTCCGCGCGCCCGGGATCGACTGGGCCCCGACGCGGTAAGCGCGAGGGGCGAGGGCGAAGGGCGAGGGGCGAGGGGCGAGGGGGCGGTTGCGCAGACGGGAAGGCCGTTCGGGGTTGTTGCGACCGGCGGGCTGAAAGTTGGAGGCCGGACAAAGCGCCGGGGCCAGGACCCAGCCCGCTGCAAAACCCCGAAACGCCCCTCGCCCATCGCCCCTCGCCCTACGCCCCTCGCCCCCGCGACGTATCATTTGATCAGTGTCCCGCGTCCTCCTGTTCTCGACCTACGACCTCGGCCGTCAGCCCTTCGGGCTGGCCTCGCCGGCGGCATGGCTGCGTCGCGCCGGGCACGAGGTGCGCACCGCGGACCTGACGCGCACCAAGCTGGACGCCGATGACGTGCGCGCCGCCCAGGTGATCGCGTTCTTCCTGCCCATGCACACCGCCACGCGCCTGGCGATCCCGGTCATCGATCGCGTGCGGACGATCAATCCGTCCGCGCACCTCTGCGCCTACGGCTTGTATGCGCCGCTCAACGCGGAGGTGCTCCGGGCGCACGGCGTCGCCACGATCCTCGGCCCGGAATTCGAGAGAGATCTCGTGCAGGTGGCGCAGGACTTCCCCCTGGACGCCGAAGCGACAGCGTTCGCGGGGCCTGGACGCACGACACCCGCGGGTCCTCCTAGCTTCCGCTTTCAAGCGGAAGGTTTGCCGCGGCTCGCGTTCATCCAGCCCGATCGCTCCGATCTCCCGCCGCTCGCGCGCTACGCATCGCTCCAGATCGGCGACGCGCGCAAGGTGGTCGGCTACACGGAGGCGACGCGCGGCTGCAAGCACCGGTGCCGGCACTGCCCGATCGTCCCGATTTACGACGGCACCTTCCGCGTCGTCCCCGTCGACGTCGTGTTGGCGGATATCCGCGCGCAGGTCGACGCGGGTGCGCAGCACATCACGTTCGGCGACCCGGACTTCTTCAACGGGCCGCGTCATGCCATGGCGGTCGCCGGCGCGCTGCACGAGGCCTTTCCGCATGTCTCGTACGACGTGACCATCAAGGTCGAACATCTGCTCGCGCATCGCGTGCTGCTGCCGCGGCTGCGCGACACGAACTGCGCCTTCGTGGTCAGCGCCGTCGAATCCATCGACGATGCGGTCCTGGCGAAGCTGGAGAAGGGCCACACCCGGGCGGATTTCGAGGCCGTCGTCGCCGCGTTCGACGAGACGGGTCTGGCGCTCGCGCCGACCTTCGTCGCCTTCACGCCGTGGACGACGCTGGACGGGTATTGCGAGCTGCTGCGGACGATCGACCGGCTCGGGCTGGTCCCGGCCGTGGCGCCGATTCAGTATGCGATTCGCCTGCTGATCCCGCAGGGCTCGAGGATGCTGGAGCTGGAGGAGGTGCGGCACCGCGTCACGCACTTCGACGCGCAATCGCTGACGCACGTGTGGCGGCACGAAGATGCGCGAGTCGACGGTGTGCACCGCTCGCTCGAGGCGCTGGTCGGGGCGCGGCTGAATGCGCCGCGAGAGGACGTGTTCGGCCGGGTGTGGACGCTCGCCCACGAGGCCGCGGGGCTGGCCGCGCCGGCTCGCGCGCCGCTGCCGTCGCGCGCAACGATCCCGTTTCTCAACGAACCCTGGTACTGTTGAGCGGAACCCAATTCAGAGCAGGTTGCTCTGATCTGATTCCGGCGCCGGGCACGCGGCGCCCTGCTCCCGAGGCGCGGCGGGTCTTCAGGCCCGCCGCATCCTGACCGGGCCACAACGGTGACACGAGTTCTTCTTCTCTCGACGACCACCGGTTATCAGCTGCGCGCGTTCGACGAGGCGGCGGCGCGGCTCGGCGTCGACCTGCTGTTGGCGACGGACCGCTGCGACCACCTCGCCGATCCCTGGCGCGATCAGGCGGTTCCGGTGCGCTTTCACGCGCGCGACGCGTCCGTTGCCGCGATCGTGACGGCTGCCGCCACGCGTCCGATCGGCGGCGTGATCGCGGTGGGCGACCGGCCGGTGCCGCTGGCGGCTGCGGCAGCCCGCGCGCTGCGGATCCCGTGGCACTCCGTCGAAGGCGCCGCGGCCAGCGCCGACAAGCGTCACTCGCGCACCGCGCTCGCGGTCGCCGGATTGCCGTCGCCGCGATTTTCCATCGTGCCGGTGAACGGGTCGGTCGGCGATTCGGCATTCGTGGCGCCGCACCTT
>JABFWM010000168.1 GCA_013362195.1 Acidobacteriota bacterium | reverse complement strand
TGGCGTGTATCTGCGCCTGACGGATCAGCTGGTGCCCGGCACCTACGGTCCGTCGGCGGACGAACCGGTCGTGTAACGGCGACAACCAGCCACAGGGAAAGCGAGCGGTAGTCACGTACTCGCAGAGCGCGGGGAGACCGGGAGATCGCGGCAATGATTTTGCCGAAGCTCTATTCGCAGCATCGTGAATCGTTCTCACCAGACAACCAAGTGGCGCGTCCTCCCCGCGCTCCCCGTGTTCGTCAGTGCACCGGCGCGACAACCAGCCGCAGGGAAGGCCACGTACTCGGAGAGATCGCGACGAATGCCGTATCGCGTAGACGTTCGCAACGTGCGTGAGGACGCGTTCGACCGCCTCGTCGAACTCGGCGCCCTCGACGTCGACGCGTTGCACGGCTGCCGCATGGCGGCGCTGCTGCCCGACAGCATCACGGCAGCGCAGGTCGTGACGGCGGTCGGCAGTGACGACATCACGATCTCTCCAGCGATCGGACGCGACGCGGAGTCGGTCTGGGTGCTGGGCCCGCGCGCGATCCGCATCGGCCGCCTTCGCATCGTCCCGGCCCGGAGCGATCCGGAGCACGACGCGGTTCGATTGATCGATGCGCCGGCATTCGGGACCGGGCTGCACGCGACAACGGCGCTCTGCCTGGAAGCGCTCGACGAGGCGCTGCCGATCGCCGCGCCCGACGCGGTGCTCGACGTCGGTACGGGGTCTGGCGTGCTGGCGCTCGCGGCGTTGCGGCTCGGCGTGCCGCGCGCGGTGGCGATCGATGTCGCGGACGACGCGCTGCGGGTCGCGGCGGAGAACGCACGCATCAACGGCGTCGAGCACCGTCTCCGCCTCGCACGCGGCGGCCCCGAGACGCTGACGGGAGCGTGGCCGCTCGTGCTCGCCAACATTCTCGCGGCGCCGCTCATCGAGATGGCGCCGGCGCTCGTCCGCCGCGTCGGACATCACGGACGGCTCGTGCTCTCGGGCATTCCTTCGTCCGTCGAAGGCGACGTCGATCGAGCGTACCGTCGTCTCGGCATGCGGCGTCTGGACGTCAAGTCGCGTGCGGGCTGGGTTGCGCTGGTGCTGCAGGCGTCCTGGTAGTGATTTCGCGATGCTCCTACGCCTTCCACAGCTCACGCTCGTCGCCGCGATCGCCGGCGGCATCGGTCTCGCCGGACACTCTCCGCACAGCGCGCAGGTAGCGCGGGTGAATCCCGTCGCGTCCACACCCGAGTCGCTCGCCGCCGGCAAGAAGGCCTACGACCTGTATTGTGCGAGCTGCCACGGCAGTGCCGGACAGGGCGCCGTCAAGGCCGGCGTGCTGATCTCGATCGTGCAGGAGCAAGGCGGCAGACAGCCCCCGGATCTCACCGACGATCAGTGGGACCACGGTTCGACCGACGGCGACGTGTACACCGTCATCGAGAAGGGCGTTCCATCGACGATGATGGCCGGATGGGCGGGCCGGATAGGAGAGACCGACGTCTGGAACATCGTCAACTACATTCGCGCGCTTGCGGCCAACACGAAGGTCGAGGCCGGGCCGGTCGTGCGCGCGGCGGCGACGCCGCGCCCGACTCTCGCGCTCGCGGACTACGTCCAGATGCCGATCACGGGCGAACCGGGTGGCGACCGGGTCCGCGGCCAGCTGGCGCGCGTGAATTTCCTGCGCGACGAGCCGGGTGGCCGCCGCTTTTTCGTGAACGATCTCAACGGGCCGCTCTACATCCTCGACAAACACACCAGACAGTTCACGACGTATCTCGATTTCGATGGCCGCTCCGGCCGCCCGGGCCTGTTTCCGCGGTTCGTGTCCGCGCCCTACCTCGCGACCGGCCTGATCAACGTGATCCTCGATCCCGACTACGCGCGCACCGGCCTCTTCTACTCGATCCACATGGAAGACTCGACCGTCGACGCCGCTGCCGCGCCTCGGCCAGGCGTCGTGCCCGGCCTCGATCTGTCCGCGTACCGGACGACGCCGGCGCTCGCGACGCCGGCGCCGCCTGGCGCCCGAATCGATCGCGAAGCCGTGCTGATCGAGTGGACCGATCGAAACATCGCGAACGCGACGTTCGAAGGCACGGCGCGTGAACTGCTCCGCCTGCAGCTGCCATCGCCGATTCATCCCCTGGGCGAGATGACGTTCAATCCGGCCGCCCGGCGCGGCGATCCGGACTGGCGCGTGATGTATATCGGCGTCGGGGACTCGGGCGGCGGCGAACAGCGCGACATCCGGCGGCTCACGCCACAGCGGCTCGACACCCTGAATGGAAAGATCCTGCGCATCGTTCCGGACCTGCACGAGCACACTTCGACGAGCACGGTGAGCGAGAACGGCCGCTATCGGATTCCGAACGACAATCCGTTCGCCGCGGTCGGCGGCGCACGGAAGGAGATCTGGGCGACCGGGCTGCGGAACCCGCATCGACTTGCCTGGGACGTTGACGCCGCGCAACCGGCGGCGCCCCGTTTGCTCGCGTTCACCATCGGGCTCGCCACGTGGGAGGCGGTCGTCATCGTCAAGAAGGGCGCGAACTACGGCTATCCCTTGCGCGAAGGCCCGCAGGCGATGACCCCCGACGGCATGACGGCGGTGCCCGATCCCGACACCATCCCCTTGCAGATCACCGATCGGCTCGTCGGCGGCAGCGTCACGCCGGCGTATCCGGTGATTGCGTATTCGCACATTGCGAGCGGCGGCGACGCGATCGCGGGCGGCGCCGTCTACCGCGGCCAGCGCGTTCCTGCGCTGCGAGGCAAAGTCGTCTTCGCGGATATCACGACGGGCCACATCTGGTATGCGAATATCGAGGACGTGCGGCGCGCCGATGACGGCGATCCGAACACGCTTGCGCCGATACACGAGATCGACACCGATCTTCGGAGCCGCGTCGAACAGATGTTCCGCGCGCGTGGTGGACGCGGCGATGCGCTCCCCGGCGCGGCAGCCATCGCCGGACGTGGACGCGTGGACGTTCGCGTCGCCGAGGACAACGACGGCGAAATATACCTGTTGACGAAGAGCGACGGCATGATCCGGCAGGTCGTCGGTTTCAAGTGACGTCAGCGCCCGCCTCCCGCGGCCTGTTCTAAAACCAAACGGCGTCGCATCCTCAATTCGTCACCCTGCGGCGCTGAACCGTAGGCTGGCGATGGGTTTCACGCGGTAACTCCGCGCGCATGCGGCAGAGCCTCGAGTGCACGCAGTTTGCAGGACTTCCGAATTGCGCCCGGAATTCCAGAGTCCCGCATGAGTCTGCAGACGATCCCCCTCGACGCGTGGGCCGCCGAGCTGGACAGCTTCAGCCGGCAGCACGAAGGCTGGCTCGTGTCGATCACGACACGCACGCCGGACGGGAGAATTGCCGTCGAGGCAGAAGACGTGCCGCTGCAGGGCGTCAACCCCGCGTCGCACGACGCGAAGGACATCTCGGTCGCGGTGGGAGACGCACAGCGTCACCTGACGCACGGGATCCACGACGTCGTTCGAGTGCACGTCGACCTGACAGCCGACCGCGCCGAACGCGCCCTCGTCATCGACGCCAGGGACGGCTCGACGACGACGATCGAGTTTCGCTCGCCGTTGCGTGTGGAGGAGGTCGACGGGCTCCCGGGGCCCGATCGCAGGTAAGCCGATGGTCAGACCCTTTGCCGATCGCCGCGAAGCCGGACGCGAGCTGGCGTCGCATTTGAGCCAGTACCGCGGCCGCACCGACGTCAGCGTGCTGGCGCTCCCGCGCGGTGGCGTGCCGGTCGGGTTCGAAGTTGCCGACGCGATCGATGCGCCGCTCGACGTGTTCGTCGTCCGCAAGCTCGGCATGCCCGGCCATCCCGAGTTCGCGATGGGGGCGATCGCATCCGGCGGCATTCGCGTGCTCAGCGAGGATGTCGTGCGCGGCTACAGCATTCCCGACAGCGCGGTCGACGCGGTCACGCGCAGCGAGCTGCTGGAGCTCGAACGGCGCGAGCGCGAGTATCGCGAGGGGCGTCCGCTCACCGATATTGCCGGACGCGTCGTCATCCTCGTCGACGACGGCCTGGCGACCGGATCCACGATGCGCGCCGCCGCCCAGGCGGTGCGGGCGCTCGGGCCGGCGCGCGTCATCGTCGCCGTGCCGGTTGGCGCACCGGAGACGTGCGAACAGTTCGGCGACATCGCCGACGATACCGTGTGCGCTCGCACGCCGGAGCCGTTTTCCGCGGTCGGCCTGTGGTACCGCGACTTCTCGCAGACCACCGATGAGGAAGTGCGCGTGCTGCTGGATCGCCACGCGCAGCGGATGGCCGCGGCAGGCAGGCGGCCGTGACCGAACGCGAGACGCTCGACGCGCTTCGTCATGCCGCGCTCTGGTTCGAACCCGCGTCGAACGGGTTCGGGCCGCTGCTCGATCTGGTGGCCGACGCGTCGGTCGTCTTGATCGGGGAAGCGTCGCACGGGACGCACGAGTTCTATCGCACGCGCGCCGAACTGACGAAAGCCCTGATCCTCCATCACGGCTTCAACATCGTGGCCGTGGAGGCGGACTGGCCTGACGCCTATCGCGTGAACCGCTGGGTGCGCCACGAGAGCCAGGATCCGGACGCGGCACACGCGCTTGGCGACTTCGTGCGGTTTCCGCGCTGGATGTGGCGCAACCGCGATGTCGTCGAGTTCGTGACGTGGCTGCACGATCGCAACGCGCCGCTCGAGGCGCGCGAGCGCGCCGGTTTCTACGGCGTCGATCTCTACAGCCTCCACACGTCGATCGACAAGGTGCTCGCGTACCTTCGCAAGGTCGACCCCGCCGCGGCGGAACGCGCGCGCTATCGCTACGGCTGCTTCGAAGACTTCGCGGAGGACACACAGGCCTACGGGTACGCCGCGACGATCGGGCTGTCACGCTCGTGCGAGGACGACGTGGTCGCCGAGCTCGTGGAGCTGCGGCGGCGCGCGGCCGAGTACGCGTCCCGCGACGGGCGCGTCGCGGCTGACGAGTACTTCTTCGCGGAGCAGAACGCGCGCCTCGTCCGCAACGCGGAGCAGTACTATCGATCGATGTTCAGGGGACGCGACGAGTCCTGGAACCTGCGCGACACGCACATGATGGAGACGCTGGCGGCCCTGCTCGATCACGTGCGCCGCACCGCCGGCAACGCGCGCGCGATCGTCTGGGCGCACAACTCGCATATCGGCGACGCGCGGGCCACCGGGATGGGCGAACGCGGCGAGTTGAACGTGGGCCAGCTGGCGCGGCAGCGCTTCGGCGACCGGGCGCGGCTGATCGGGTTCACGACGCACACTGGAACCGTGACGGCGGCCTCGAACTGGGACGAGCCGTCCGAGCGCAAGCGCGTGCGGCCGTCGCTCGCCGGCAGCTACGAACGCCTGTTTCACGATCTCGGGATCGACCGCTTCCTGCTCCTCCTCCACGACGAGAACACGCGTGCCGCGCTGACACCCGCGCGACTGGAGCGTGCCATCGGGGTGATTTACCGTCCCGAGACCGAGCGCTTCAGCCACTACTTCCGCGCCCGGCTCCCCGATCAGTTCGACGCGATCATCCACATCGATGCGACGCACGCGCTCGAGCCGCTCGAGCCGTGGTCGATCGACGAAGCCGATCTGCCCGAAACCTATCCCACCGCCCTGTAGGCGATCATCCGCGGCGGCCGGCGTGCGGCGGGGCCGCGAGATGTTCACGGAACCAGTCGGTCGCGAGCTCCGACACGTGAGTGAGCGCGCCGGGTTCTTCGAACAGATGTGTCGCGCCCGGAATGATCCGCAGCGCTTTGGGCGACGTCAGGCGATCGAGCGCCTCGCGGTTCAATTCGATCACGACGTCGTCGCGGCCGCCGACGATCAACAGGGTTGGTGCGGCGACGTTGACGAGCGCGTCGCCCGCGAGATCCGGACGGCCGCCGCGCGAGACGACAGCGCCGACCCGCGCCGGCCGTTTGCTCGCCGCAATCAGGGCGGCGGCGGCGCCGGTGCTGGCGCCAAAGATGCCCTTGGGCAGCGACGCGGTCGCGGCCTGCACGTCTGCCCAGTCGATCGCCGCGACGACGCGCTCGGCGAGCAGCGGAATGTCGAAGCGGAACTCGGCGGTCACGAGGTCCGCGCGTTCTTCGTGTTCGGTGAGCAGGTCGAGCAGCAGCGTCGCGATGTCGGCGCGCTGCAGGACCTCCGCGACGGCACGGTTGCGAGAGCTGAGGCGGCTGCTGCCGCTGCCGTGCGCGAAGACGACCAGACGAGACGCGTGCTCGGGGACCGTCAAATCGCCGTTCAGCGCCAGGTTTCCGAACTCGAGCCGGATGGGTCGCGTGATGCCGGATGCCGCAGGTGTGTTCATGACGGGTCCTTTCGCAGTCGGGCGCGGCTCACACCGCGCGTCCACAGGTCCCGTGCTGGTGAATGCAGGGTTCGATCCGGCAGCGCGCAGGCAACCTCTGGGGTTCGCGATGCGAAACGGCGGAGCGTGTTTCGCCTGAGCCTTGTGGAAACGTGCGCGGATGCCTAAGATGCCGGGCGTGATGCACACGAGCTGGCGGATGACGCGGGGTGTGGCGGCGGCAATCGCACTGTCGACGGCGGCAGGGGTGACGTCTCTCGCCTCAGACTTTCTCACCGAAGGGGTGGACAACGCGCGCACCGGATGGGTGCGCGACGAGAAGATCTTCACTCCCGCAAATGTCGCGAAGACGACGCTGCTGTGGAAGGTGAAGCTCGAGAGCACGCCGCGCGCGATGCACAACCTGTTTGCGCCGCTCGTGGCCGAACGCGTCACCACGCCGCAGGGCCCGCGCGAGCTGGCGGTGGTCGCGGGCGTCTCCGACGATTTGTTCGGCATCGACGTCGCGAGCGGCACGCAGATCTGGCACCGGCATTTCGACAGCACCCTTGAGAATCCGGGCGGTACGAGCGACACCCTGTGCCCCGGCGGGCAGACGGCGGTCCCGACGCTCGCGCAGACCTCGCCCGGCGCCTACACGATCTACGCGGTCTCGTGGGACGGACGGCTGCGCCAGGTGAACCTCGCGGACGGCAAGGATACGGCGCCGCCCGAGAAGTTCATTCCGGGCGGCGGCAAACCGTACGCGCTGAACCTCCGCGACGGCGTCATCTACACCGCGACCGCGCAGGGCTGCGGGGGACTGACGAACGCGTTCTATTCGTTCGACCTTGCGTCGCGCCGCGCCAGTGCCTTCATTCCGGCGGGCGGCGGGTTGTGGGGGCGCCGCGGGGCGGCGATCGATGGAGAAGGCAGGGTCTTCCTCGGGACCGGCGACGCGCAGTTCGATCCGGTGACCCAGCGCCTCGGCAACGCCATCGTCGCCGTGAAGCTCGATGCGAGCAAACAGCTGCAGATCGCCGATTACTTCGGCGCGCCCAACGCGAACTGGCTGTGGCGCCGCGATCTCGATGTGAACACCACGCCGCTCGCGTTCGACGCGCAGGGGCACAGGTTTCTGGTGGGCACGAGCAAGGAGTGCCGGCTGTGGCTGCTCGATCGCGACGCGCTCGGCGGCGAGGATCATCGAACCACGCTGCACACCACGCCGCTCATCTGCAACGACGCGCGCGCGTTCGATGCCAGAGGCATCTGGGGCGCGCTCACCGGCTGGCAGGACCAGGACGGGACCTGGTGGGTACTCGCCCCGTTCTGGGGGCCGGTGAGCAAGGAGTTCA
>JABFWM010000557.1 GCA_013362195.1 Acidobacteriota bacterium | reverse complement strand
CGCCCCGCCGGAGGCATTCTCGTCCGGGGGGCTTCGCCCCGCCGGAGGCTTTTCTCATCCGGGGGGCTTCGCCCCGCCGGACCCCCTGCACGCGCGCTCGCGGGGGCCCTTCGGTCCCGCTCCGCGCGCGTGGCTCACTCGCTCGCGCGGGTGCGTGACGCGCCGCCGGGCCGTAGGCCGCCTTACAGTGTGTAGGCCGGGTCTTCAGACCCGGCGTTCAGCGCGGCGACGATCGCATCCGCAAAATAATCTCCGGCCGGAGTCCTCGTGCCGTCGTCAAGATAGAGCCAGCGCAGGAGGGTGTGCGTATGCTGAATCGTTTCTCAGTGGTGTGCCTGGTCGTCGGCGTCCTGCTGGGGTATGCGTCCGCGGGATCGGCGGTGAAGGCGCAGTCCGCGACTCACACGATGCTGCCGAACGTGGTCTATCTGCCCGGCGCCAACCTGTCGCTGACGCTGGAAGCCGGCGCGCTGGCAGAACACGTGGCGCAGATCAACTGCACGGTCGGAGAAGTGAGCGGCGACTGGGTCCGCTGCAAGGCGGCCGATTCGTTTCAGGACGAGCGCGAGCAGCGCTGGTACGACCTGAAACGGGTGTCCCAGATCATCATCAAGCGCGAAAAGTAGTCGCGCATCGCCGCCCGGCGTGCGGTGACCGCGCCGCCAACGCCGATCGCTCCGCGGCGCGCTCGTCAGCGCGATGGAACGATCCACAGCATCAGATCGGTGCCGTCGACGGTGGAGTGCACGCGCTTATCCGGTTCCCACGTGCTCATCGTGAACTGATGCGAGACGATCCGCGTGCCCGGGCGGAGCTCGCGTCTCAGTTTCGGCGCGAGCCGGCTGTTGACACTGTAGGACAGATACAGCGTGACCACCGTGGCGGGTGAGACGTCGGCCTCGAACAGGTCGCCCTGGACGAACCGGACCTTGTCGGCGACCTCGCCGTCGCGCGCAACCTGACGCGAGATCTCGACGAGGCGCGGCTCGATCTCGATGCCGACGCCGCACGCGCCGTACTTCTGGGCCGCGCGCACGAGAATCCGTCCGTCACCCGACCCGAGATCGTAGACGACATCGTCGCGCGAGACGGCAGCGAGCGCGAGCATCTCGTCGACCACCGGTTCCCACGTTGGCGCGAAGAAGATGTCGGGCGTCCGCGCCTGCTGCGCCGCGCACACGACGCCGAGCAGGATCACGAGCGCAAGCGCGCGCAGCGGCGTCATCCCATCCATCGTAGACCTTCGCCTGAACGCGCGGGGTGGCGCAAGGATCGTCACCGGACCTCGGCGCGCATGCGGCTGAGTCTGAACAGCCGCGCTGGATGCCTACGAGGACGCACAAACAGTCTGCTTTTTAGATGACTGAAGTCAGGATGCGGACGTACTCACCCAAATTTACACGGCTGAGTGTGGATTCCGATTGCGCGGCAAAAAACCATGCCAGTAGAATCACTTGTCCCTTTTTAGCCGATTGCCCCAAACACGCACTGACGAGGCACGACTCGTGCGAGGACCCGACCTCGCCGCCGCCTCTAAACGGCTGTGCTCGCCAGAACTCAGTACCCCGCGGGGGGAGGACGTCACAATGAAGTGGAAACTTTGCGCAGCGATGCTGATCGCCGCCACGGCCACGGCGCTCACGCAGTCGCAGCAGGCAGCGGCGCCGAGAGACGACGCCTATGTCAGCACGTACAAGCCATCGCGAAGCGGCGGCGGACCCGACGAGAAGACGACCGATGATGCCTTCGCGCGGCGCGAAGCGATGCGCGAGCAGTTCGCCGGCGATCTCACGCCGGAATTCATGGAGAGCCTGATGGCCGCCGCCGAGGCGCAGCGCCTCGAAAGCGGACCCGCCGGGCGCGGCGCGGTCAAAGCCGTCAGCGGCGGCGCCTGGGCCAACATCGGCCCCGACCGCTCGTCCTGGATCCAGAACGGCGTGCGCGTGAACGAGTCGGATACCGGCCGCGTTCGCACCTTCCTCGTGAATCCCGCCAACGACGACGTCGTCTACGTGCTCACGTCGAGCGGCGGTCTCTGGAAGACCACGAACTTCAGCGCGCCGCGTCCCGCCTGGCGCGCGATGACGGATTCGATCCTCAGCACGTCGGGCGGCAGCGCGGCGCTCGGGAAGAGCCCCGACACGATCTATCTCGGCACCGGCGATCCGTTCGATCCGGGCGTGGGCGGCTTCGTCTACAAATCGAACGACGGCGGTGAGAACTGGATCTCGATCGCGCCGCTTCCCGGTGCGTCGACGGTGCGCGATCTGAAGGTCGACGCGAGCGGCGCGACCGAAGTGGTGCTGGCGGCGGCCAACGGCGGACTGTTCCGTTCCGCGAACGGCGGCGCGTCCTTCACCCGCGTGGCCGGCGGCTCCTTCTGGAGCATCCAGCGGACGTCGGCGGGCTGGCTTGCCTCGCGGGTGGCCAATCTGTGCGCGCCTCCGGCGGCAAGCTGCCCGACCGGACAGATCCTGATCTCCACGAACCAGGGCGTCACGTGGACGGTCATTCCGAACGGGGGGAACGTCTACCGCGGCGCCGGCCGCACGACGCTCGCGGTCGGGGCACCGGGCGACAACGTGGTCTACGCGTTCGCCGCGAATACCGGCGACCACGCGCAGAAGGATCTCTTCCGATCGATCGACGGCGGCCTCAACTGGGTCGCGCTCGGGCTCGACGACAAGACGCCAGTCAATCCCAACGCCGACCAGCCGAACATGGACATCATGGCCGGCCAGGCGTTCTATAACCAGATGCTGCTGGTCGACCCGAGCGATGCTTCGCGCAACACCGTCTACATCGGCGGTCAGCTGAGCGCCGCGAAGTCGACCGACGGCGGCGCCAGCTGGCGGATCATCTCGAATTGGCTCGCGCAGTTCCGGCTGCCGTACGTGCACGCCGACTTCCATGCCGCGGCGTTTGCCCGCGTGAAGGGCGCGCCGGCGCTGCTGTTCGGCACCGACGGCGGACTCTTCGTGAGCAACGATGGCGGCGACTCGTTCAGCAGCCAGAAGAACGACGGCATCGCGTCGTACCTGCTCTACGCACTCGCATCCAATCCCAAGCACGCGGACGACGTCCTGATCGGGTTGCAGGACGATGGCACCCGCCTGCGCGTGGGCAGCAGCGGCACCTACAACCAGGTATTCGGCGGCGACGGCTTCGGCGTCGCCTGGAGCCAGGCCGACGATCTCGTCACGCTGGGCAGCTACGTGTACTCGTTCATCTTCCGCAACCCGCGCAACCCGCCGAGCGTCGAGCGCAAGTGGCTCGTGGGTTGGACCGGTATCGACGAGTTCTTCGATCCGCCCAACAACTATTTCGTGACCTCGATTGAGACGCCGACGGCCGCGGCCGATCCGAGCGGGCTCACGTACTTCCACCGCACCCGCTTCAAGCTGTATCGCACCACCAACGGCGCAGCGAGCTGGAAGGCGGTCTTCGAGACGCCGACGCGGCCTGGCGAAAAGCCGGAGGATCCGCCGGTCCACACCGTCGCGCTGCGCGGAAGCTGGCACCCGATGGGCGTCAGCCCCGTGGACGTGAATCATTTCGGCGTCGTCGGCAACGGCGGCAACGTCTGGTTCACCAACGACGGCGGCGCCTCGTTCACCAACAAGGTGTTGATCGGCGTGGGCGGATGGCCGGGCTTCAACGCGGCGCTCGCGTACGCGAGCAACACGACGATGTATATCGGCAACGAAGCGCCGATCGGCACGGCGCAGCGCGTCATCAAGTCGGTCGACGGCGGCAACACGTGGGCGGCCGCGAGCAGCGGACTGCCGCCGGTGCCGATCGCGAGGCTGCTCGTCAGCCCGCGCGATCCCAGCGGCAACACCGTGTATGCCGCGACCTGGATCGGCGTCTACGAGACGACCAACGGTGGAACCTCCTGGCACCTGTTCGGCCAGGGCCTGCCGATCGTGACGGTGAGCGACCTCTACATGCCGCCCGACGGCAGCTACCTGCGCGTCGCGACGTATGGCCGCGGCGTGTGGGAGATGCGCTTCTAACAACACGCAAGACCACGACGGACACACGGAAGGCGGAAGCCGCAAGGCTTCCGCCTTTTTCTTTTGGGACGGGTGGCGTTCACACGGGCGGTGACTGTCGCGGGACAGCACCGCGCGGGTGTGCGCGCTGCCGGTCCGGATCGTTCGACGATCCGCGCGTGCCCATCGTCGCGAAGTAAGCTGTGTGTCGTTCGAGGCAGGAGCGGCATGGCTGGTTCGAGGGGAGCGCGGCGATGATTCGAGTGGGCGTGACCGTAGTGTTGCTCGCGTGGCTGGTGCCGGCGGTCGCGCAGCCGCCGGACGCGGGGGGCGCCGGTGTGCTGCAGAAGCTGCGCAAGCTGTCGTCGACCGCGAGCCTGCTGCACACGACCGCCCACCCCGACGATGAGCACGGCGGCATGCTGGCGATGATGAGCCGCGGGCGCGGCGCGCGCGTCGGCCTGCTGACGCTCACGCGCGGTGAAGCGGGCGACAACGCCATCGGCCCCGAGCTGTTCGATGCACTCGGGCTGATTCGTGTCGAAGAGCTCGCCCTCGCCGACCGCTACTACGGCGTCGATCGCCAGTACTTCACCACCGCCGTCGATTACGGGTTCTCGAAACGGCTGGATGAAGCCCTCGAGAAATGGGGAAGGGACGACGTGCTGCGCGAGGTGGTCCGCGTCATCCGCGAGGATCGCCCTTTCGTGCTGGTCGCGCGCTTTCAGGGGAACGCGCGCGACGGGCACGGCAATCATCAAGCGGCGGGACTGATCACCCGCGAGGCGTTCGCCGCCGCCGGCGATCCGGCGCGGTTCCCTGAACAGATCGCGGCGGGCCTCCGTCCCTGGCAGCCGCTGAAGCTGTACATGGGCGGCGTGCGCGCGACCGAGGACTGGACGCTGCCGATCGACACGGGCGCCTACGATCCGGTGATGGGCGAGTCATACGCGAACGTCGCGCGCCTCGGCCTGAGCTTCCAGCGATCGCAGAACGGCGGCCGCTACGTGCCGCAAGCGGGTCCCTCGATCCTCTATTACAAGCGGCTCGACTGGCGTGTCGCGGCCCCGGCACAGGAGACGAGCTTCTTCGACGGAATCGACGTCACGCTTCCCGGCCTCTTTCGCACGCTGGGGACGCCACCTCCCCCGGGTGCTGAGGACGCGCTCGTCGCAATCGCGCGGCACGTCCGTTCGGCAGAGGCCGGGTTCTCGCCGACGGACCCTTCGGCGGTGGTGCCGGCCCTGACGCGCGCGCTTGCGGCGACCCGCGGCGTGCTGGCGCGCATCGCCGATCCCGACGCCGCATTCGTGCTGCGCGTCAAGGAGCGTCAGATGCAGGACGCGATTGCCGCGGCGCTCGGCCTCGTGTTCACCGCCCGCGCGCAGCCCGCAGATGCCGCTGCGGCGGCGGGGCCGTTCGCTGCGCCGATCGTGATGGCTCCGGTCGTGCCCGGTCAGACGTTTGGCGTGCGCGCGGAGCTGACCAACCGGAGCGCGATCGCGTTGCACAACGTGCGCGTGGCGCTCGAAGGGCAGGGCGATTGGCAGATCCGTGGAGACGCTGGACCTGCGATCGCCGCCGAAAACGTACCGGTGAGCACGATCATGACCGCCACGGTTCCACGTGATGCGCGGTTCACTCGTCCCGCATTCACTCGTCGGTCGATCCAGGAGGCGCGCTACACCATTCGCCACGAGGCGGGGCAGGACGCGGATGGCAACGATGCCTTGACGGCCGTCGCCTCATTCGAGATCGACGGCACCCGCATCGAGGTGCGCCAGCCGGTCACGCGCCTGGAGCCGAACCTTCCGTACGGCTACGAGACGCGCGTGCTCGCCGTGGTGCCGGCGATCGCGGTCACGCTCACGCCGGCGCGGATCGTCGTGCCACGGGCCACGTCGGCAGCCACGCTGACCGTGCAGGCCGAGGTCGTCGGAAACGTGAACGGCGCCGAGGGCACGGTGCGCATCGAAGCGCCGTCTGGATGGCGCGTCGAGCCCGCGTCACAGCGGTTCCGGTTTGCGCGTGCCGGCGAGCGCGCGGCCTTTCCATTCACCATCACCATTCCTGCCGTCGCGGATCGCGACGATCAGATCGCGGCGGTCGCGACGTTTGGCGGACGTGAGTTCCGCGAAGGCTACGACGTGCTGCAGCACCGCGATCTCGAGACGCGCTACCTGTATCGCGAGGCGGTCGCGTCGGTGCGCGGCGTCGACGTGGCGATCGCGCCCGGCCTCACGGTCGGATACGTGATGGGCATCGGCGACGATGTGCCGTCGGGATTGACGCAGCTTGGCGTCACGGTGCAGCGGCTTGGCGCCGCCGATCTCGCGACCGGCGATCTCTCGCGCTTCAACGCCATCATCACCGAGACGCGCGCGTACGCGGTGCGCGACGATCTCGTCACCTACAACCGCCGCCTCCTGGACTATGTGAAGGAGGGCGGCAATCTGATCGTGCTGTACAACACGCAGGAGTTCGTGCCCTCGCAGCACGCGCCCTATCCGGGCTCGCTGCCACCCGACGCCGAGGAAGTGTCCGAGGAAGACGCGCCCGTCGACATACTCGCGCCCGCGGATCCGGTGTTCACGACCCCCAATCACATTTCGGCCGCGGACTTCGATGGCTGGGTGGAGCAGCGCGGCTCGAAGTTCTGGGCGGCGTGGGACGCGGCGTACACGCCGCTCGTCGCCACGCACGATCGCGGCCAGGCCGCCCAGCGCGGCGGGTGGCTGCACGCGCGCTACGGCAAAGGCCACTACACCTACTTCGCCTACGCGCTCCACCGCCAGTTGCCCTACGGAGTGCCGGGCGCATATCGGCTGCTGGCGAACCTGCTCTCCCTGCGCTGAGCACCCGCGCGGCCGTGGGCGGTCGGTCGACGACGAACTCGACGCGAACCGCGGCGGCGACGCGACACGCGTGTTCGCAGGCGCGCTCGGCAGATCGACGAGCGGCGAAGTGCCGCCGGGTCCTGACACGCGGCTGACCTTCGCGTGGTCCGGTGCGTTCCGCTACGACCCGTCGCGGGGCAATCTCTTGATCGACATCCGCAAGACCGGCGGCGTCTTCTTTGGCGACGACGGCACGTATCTGGATTTCGATGGCAGCGGCGCCGCGCGCATGAGTGCGGTGAACAACTTTTCGGGTGCGGCAGGACTGAACAACATCCACGTGGGTCTGGTGACGCGCTTCTCAGGGACGCTCGCTGTCGCGGCGACACCGGAGCCGGGCACGCTCATGCTGCTCGGAACCGGCGGTCTGACGGCGCTGGGCGCGCGCCGGAAGCGGACGCGGCCTGGGTGACTAGCGCGACGCGTCGGGCGAAGGAAAGGGCTGAATGCGATACCGTCCGTCGCCCAGCAAAAACCGGGCGAGGCGGCCGTGATCGCCTTCAGCCTCTGCGGCACGCGGGCTGCGTGCCGGTCGCGGCGGGGCCGGCCGTCGCGAGGACGGTCCGGCGATCCGGGAGGTCGAGAGGTGGACGAACGAGCCGGGGAGGGGAGATTGCACCGTCGGAGTGAACAGTACCGGCGGCAACTGGATGGTGACCGGAACGCTCTCGAGCCGGGAGGTCGGCATCAAGGGCATCACGAGCAGAGTGGTCGTCATCACCGCTGCCGCAGCCAGGGTTGCCAGCTCGCACTTCTGATCACGGGGAAGTCCGCCGAACGTCGGACGCGGCAGATCCGGGTGGACCTCCCGATCCGGCGTCTCCGCCGACCAGCCGTCTC
>JABFWM010000584.1 GCA_013362195.1 Acidobacteriota bacterium | reverse complement strand
TCAGGACGATGCTGCCGAGGGTGACCCGCGGCACCTGGCGGCCGGGCAGCGTGAAGCCGCCCAGCTGACTGCCGCCTGACGTGAAGATCTGGATGCGCTGCTGGCCGCCGGGTGCGTCGGCGATGACAAAGCTGCCGTCCGACGGGTCGATGTCGAACGCCGTCGGATCGAGCACGCGCCCCTTCTCCTGCCCGACCTCGATCACCTTGCGCGCGGCGTCGTCCGCGATGGCATAGACGGCGTGCGCGCGCCGATCGAACACGAAGAACCGCCCATCGTCCGTCTGTTGAAACGCGAGCGGATTGAGAAATGCCCCGGCAATGTGGGCCGGCAGCGCGCCCGTCGAGCGCAGCACGTCGACGCGCGCGGCCGCGGACGAGAATGACTGAAGCGCGATGGCGAGGGCCAGCGACAGGCTGACCGCGACGTTCCGCATGCAACCCGAACGGGCGCGAACCCCGAACGGAACCTTTCGAATCCTAGTATGTTGCGACGGCCTGAATCGCCTTCAGCACGTCGCTCGCCTGCGGCAGAATGGCTTCTTCGAGGTCGGGATAGTAGGCGACCGGGGCATCGAGCGCGGCGACGCGCCGGACGGGCGCATCGAGGAGCTCGAACAGCTCGTCGGCGATGCGCGCGGCGAGCTCCGCGCCGAACCCGCACGTCAGCTGATCCTCGTGCGCGATGATGACGCGGTTCGTCCTGCGGACCGCCGCCGCAATCGTCTCCCAGTCGAACGGCGCGATCGTCCGCAGGTCCACGACCATCGCGCTGATCCCGTCCTTCTCGGCCTGCTGCGCGGCCAGCAGCGACCGCTGCACCAGCGCGCCGTAGGTCAGGACGACGACATCGGTGCCCTCGCGGCGCACGGCGGCCTTTGCGAACGGCAGCGTGTAGTCCGGTCCGGGATATTCGCCCTTGTTGTAGGTCTGGCGATAGAGGTGCTTGTGCTCGAGGAAGAGGACCGGATCGTCGCAGCGAATCGCGGTGCGCAGGAGACCTGCCGCGTCCTGCGCGTTCGACGGGAACGCGATGCGGATCCCCGGGCAGTGCGCGAAGATGCTCTCGCCCGACTGGCTGTGATAGGGCGCGCCGCCGCGCAGGTAGCCGCCAATCGGCACGCGAATGACCATCGGGCAGGAGAACGCGTTGTTCGATCGATAGCGCAGCATCGACATCTCGTCGCGCAGCTGCATCATCGCCGGCCAGATGTAGTCGAAGAACTGGATCTCGACCACCGGCTTCAGTCCGCGGGTCGCCATGCCGATGCCGCGGCCGATGATGTTGGCTTCCGCCAGCGGCGAGTTGAAGACGCGGGCGCTGCCGAACGTGCGCTGCAGGCCGTGGGTGACCTTGAACACGCCGCCTTTGCCCGGCACCTTGTCGAGGGCGGTCTCGCGCGTGCAGTCTGCGACGTCTTCGCCGAAGACGATGATTCGCGGGTCCCGCGCCATCTCGTCCTTCAGCGTGCGATTGATTGCCGCGACCATGGTGTCGGGCTTGCCGGACGGCGCAGGTTCCGACGCGAACGCGGGAGACGCCGGGTCGACGTCCGGCGAGTACACGAAGTGTTCGGCGGTGTCGCGCGACGGCTTTTCGGACGCGATCGCCTGGTCGGCCGCGGCGTTGACGCCCTGTTCCACGTCACGCACGATCTGCTGCAGCTCGGCCTCGGTGGCGAGCCCTTCTTCCTGCAGGAGCTGCGCGAGCCGCACGATCGGATCGCGCTTTGCTTCGGCCGCGCGCTCGTCCGGCGTCTTGTACAACCGCTCGTCGTCCGACAAGGAATGCGAGTACGGACGGGTCACCCTGGCGTGGACTAGCGCGGGCCCCTTGCCGGCGCGCGCGTAGTCGACCGCCGCGCGCATCGCCTTGAAGCTCGCCGGCAGATCGGTCCCGTCGACGCTCTGCACCAGCAGGCCCGGGAACGAGGCGACGATCTTCGAAAGGTCGCCGCCCGGCGTCTGGACTTCGACGGGCACCGAGATGGCGTAGCCGTTGTCTTCGACCAGGTACACGACCGGCAGTTTCAGCGTGCAGGCGGAATTCAACGATTCCCAGAACTCGCCTTCGCTCGTCGCCCCCTCGCCGATCGAGATGTAGGTGACCTCGCGGGGCGCGAAGTTCGACAGGCGATCGGGGATCTCGGTCACCTTCTCGTAGATGCGTCCGGCCTCGGCGCAGCCGATCGCCTGCAGGCACTGGGTGCCGGTCGGGCTCGATCCCGAGACGATGTGCAGCGCGCGGTGGCCCCAGTGCGACGGCATCTGGCGGCCGCCGGAATTGGGATCGTCCTTGGCGCCCACCGCCGCGAGCAGCATCTCGAGCGGCGTCATGCCGAGCGCGAGGCAGAGCGCCCGATCGCGGTAGTACGGGTAGAACCAGTCGTGCGAGGGCTCGAGGGCCATGCCGGCGGCAACCAGCACGGCTTCGTGGCCGGCGCCGCTGATCTGAAAGAAGATCAGGCTCTGGTTCTTGAGCTGAATCTCCTTGTCGTCGAGTTTCCGGGACGTGACCATCAGCCGGTAGGCGCGAAGCAGATCTTCGCCGGACAGCCCCTCGTAGGTCCGCGTCGGCGCCTCCACCGCGCGCTTTCCGTTGCTGACTGCGCTCCCTTTCATGTGGGTCCAATTATAAGGCGGGCCAAGGCCGCGCGGTATAATCCCGGGTCCGCCGCGGCCCGCGAGACGGAAGTGTGACAGTCACACTTCCCGGAACTGTGACTGTCACACTTCTGACGCCTTGTATGCGGTCCCGGCCGGAGCCCGGCATGCACAATACGGTCAGCCTGTATCGGTGGGACGAGCTGGCGCTCGAAAAGGTCACCGAGATGATCTCCCGCAAGATCGTCACCGGCGCCCGCGAGATGATCGCGCAGGTCTACCTCAAAAAAGGCGCGCTCGTCCCGAACCACTCCCACGAGAGCGAGCAGATGACCTACGTGCTGCAGGGCGCGCTCAAGTTTCTCATCGCCGGCGAGGAAATCACCGTGCGCGAAGGCGAAGTCCTGCATATCCCGTCGTGGGTCGACCACCAGGCGGAAGCGCTCGACGACACGTTCGAACTGGACGTGTTCAGCCCGATCCGCCAGGACTGGCTCGATCACACCGACGCGTATTTTCACAAGTAGCGCCGCTGCCTGGCACCGGCTGCGGGAACGTCCGGCGCGGACGTGGAGAGCCGTCTTGACTCAGTGGACGCGGCGATCCCAGTCGGATCGGCCGCCGGAGTAGACGTCGAACTTGCGGCGCAGGCGATTCATCTTCCACTTCAGATAGCGGTACTTGACCTCCGCGGTCAGGCCACCGCGTCCGCCCTGCAGGTACAGATAGCCGATCACCAGTCCGCTCAAATGCGTGATCTCCGCCACCCGCGAATTCACCGTCGCTGAATTGAGAAACGAGATCGCGCCGATGATCATCACGAAGTATTTCGCGGGGATCGGGAAGAGCAGGAACATCAGGATCGGCCGATCCGGGTAGTAGATCGCGAACGCGACCAGCAGCGCGTAGATGGCGCCAGACGCCCCGATCGTGTTCTCGACGAACACGTGCGCCGTGGCCGGGAACGGCAGCAGCGCGATCAGCACCGTCAGCACGCCGGCGCCGATCCCGGTAATCGCGTAGTACTTGGCGAAGAACCGCGTGCCCCACAGGCGTTCGAGCTCGACGCCGAACATCCACAGCGCCAGCATGTTGAACAGGATGTGCACGATGCTGCCGTGCACGAACATGTAGGTGACGGGCTGCCAGAGCCAGTGGCTGCGCACCACGAACTCGGGCACGAGCCCGAGCCACTGGCGCAGCGGACTGAACAGCACGGTCGCCAGGAAGATGCCGATGTTCGCCCACAGCAGGTATTTCACCGCCGGGGTCATCGGACCGGGGCCGAAGGCGTACGTGAGGTTGGCGACGCGCGGATGACGGGCCATTACAAAAGGCGTCCAGACGGCTATCGTACCACACGGCCGCGGAGCAAAATCTCCGCCAGACGCGACCGCGATCGGCTGCGGGAGGGCCGCGGCGCGCGCTGGCCTCACAACCTGCCGAGCGCGTCGAGGTCGGGTTCTTTTTTCTCGGTGCTGTCGCCGCGATGTGTCCGGGAAAACGTGTCAGTGTCCGCGCCGCGCGCGGCGGCGTCTGGTTCGTGTGCAGCGGCCGCCGGCAGCGGCAGCGTGAAGAGCGCGGCGACAATCGGGACGCACGCGAGCCCGGCCAGCGTGTGCTCGATCCCAAAATGGTCAGCGAGGCGACCAATCAGTGGCGCGCTCAGTCCACCGGTGCCCCAGGCGAAGCCCATCATCAGCGACGAGACCGTTGCCGCACTGACCGGAGCGAGCGCCTGCCCGAAGGTCACGTTGACCGGCAGCGTCGACTGCAGGAAGAAGCCGCCAATCGCCAGCGACACCACGAAGGCCCACCCCGACAGCAGCGGCGCGGCGAGCAGAAACGGCGTCGAAAACAGGAGCGAGAGCGCGATGACACGCCGCGCGCCGAACCGGTCCGCTGACGGCCCGCCGATGAACCCGCCGAGGCCGCTCGCGAACAGATACGACGCGACGACGGCGCCGGCGTGGCCAACGCTCATGCCGCGGCGCGTCAGCATGACGGGCACGAACGTCGCGAAGGCCAGCGACGTGAGCGTCCGCAACACGACAATGCAATACAGCAACGACAGCGGGCGCGCGTACGGCCGCAGCGCGCTGAATCCTCGCGCCGTCTCGGCGTGCAGTGGAATGGGCGGCACACGCGTGAGGAAAAACCCAATCACCAGCAGCCCGGGCAGCGCCAGCAGCGGCGTCCAGGCCAGCCCGAACTGCTGTGCGAAGGGCGCGAACAGCAACGGCCCGAGCGAAAAGCCAAGCGTGCCGCCGGTGATGTGGACCGACATCGCCAGTCCGGGACGGCTCCCGCCCAGGCGGTGCGCGAGCGCCGCCGCCGGCGGGTGAAACGCCGCGCCTCCCAGTCCGCCGACGAGCAGGATGACGGCGAGCCCCGTGATCGACGGCGCGATGCCGATCTGCGCGAGCACCGACACCGAGACGATCGGTCCCGCCATCACGAGCAGCCGCGGGCGCCATCGGTCGGCGAGATGGCCGAAGCCCACCTGCGACACCGACGCCGCCATCTGATACAGCATCGTCAGCGTGCCGGCCGCGGTGAGGGAGAGACCGAGGCGCGGGATCAGGAGCGGCAGCAGAGGCGCGAAGATGTTGCCGTAGCCGTCGACGACCATGTGCGCGCTTGCCATCAGCAGCACGGTCGGGTGGACGCGGAGCCTATTCATTCGGCGGCCCACCGGCGAAGCGCGACGTCACCCGGCCGAGCGCGTGCCGGAACTCTTCGATGTGGAGGAGCCGCGCCGCAATCGTGAGTGCGACGATGCCCGCGCCAATCGAGGTGAACACGCGAACGGCGCGCGCGAGCGTGCTGACACCCGGCAGCATCGCGTCGAGCGCGCGTTCCGTCAGCCATACCACCACCCCCATCACCGCGGAGGCGAGAGCAATCGACCCGATGGCACGCGTGTTCTCGCGCGCGTCGAGCCCGCCGAGCCGGCGCCGCAGCCAGATCAGAAGAAGGCCCGCGTTGACGATGGCCGCCACCGATGTCCCGAGCGCGAGCCCACGGAAGCCGAGCACGCGCACGAGCGCGAGATTCAGGACGATGTTGATGACCACGGCGATCGCGCTCGCGACGACCGGCGTGCGGCTGTCGCGCAGCGAATAAAAGCTTGGCGACGCGATCTTCACGGTCGAATATCCGATCAGCCCGGGCGCGTACCACGTCAAGGCCGCGGCGGTCGCCATCGTGTCGGTGCGACCGAAGTGGCCGCGTTCGAGCAGCATCGCGACGATTGGTTCGGCGAGCAGCACGAGACCGACCGTTGCGGGGATGTTCAGCATCAGCATCAGGCGCATGGCGCTGGAGACGGTGCGTTTCAGCGCGGCGAGGTCTTCGGTGGCGGCGTGGCGCGCGATATCGGGAAGGGCGGCCGTGCCGATCGACGCGCCGAAGAGCCCGATCGGCAGGTACATGATGCGAAACGCGTAGTTGAGCCAGGACACGGCGCCGGTCCCCTGTCCGGTCGCGAGGATCGTGTTCACGAACACATTGAATTGCACGGCCGCGAGGCCGATGGTGCCCGGGGCCATGAGCAGCAGCACTTCGCGAACACCCGCGTCCCGCACGTCGAGCGCCGGCGCGTACCGCCACCCTTCGCGGCGAAGGATCGGCGACTGCAGCAGGATCTGTCCGAGACCGCCGAGCAGGGTTCCGATCGCGATGCCGGCAATGCGAGGCCACCCGAGCTGCGGCATCGCCGGCACGATCGCGAAGGCGGCGAGGATGGTGGCGACGTTGAACGTCGCGGGGGACAGCGCCGGGATGAAAAAGCGCCGCAGCGAATTGAGCATGCCCATCATCACCACGCTCAACGCGACCATCGGGATGAATGGCAGCATGATCCGGGTGAGCACGATGGTGAGGTGCAGCTTGCCGGGGACGCGGGCGTAGTCGGGGGCGAGGAGACGGACGAGAGGCGGCGCGAACACCCACGCGATCGCCACCGCCGCAACGGTCAGCGCGAACAGCGCGTTCATCACCAGATTGCCCAGCCGCCACGCGGCGTCGCGCCCGCGCGTCGTCAGCGTTCGGGTGAAGGTCGCGACGAAGGCCGCGCTCATCGCGCCTTCGGCGAACAGATCGCGGAGCAGGTTGGGGATGCGGAACGCCACGTTGAAGGCGTCCATCTCGTTGCCGGCGCCGAACAGCGCCGCGAGAACGGTTTCGCGGGCGACGCCGAGCACGCGGCTCGTCATGGTCGCCGCGCCGATGAGGCCGGCCGACCGTGCGAGCCGTGTGCTCATGTACGCACGTGAGCGTACCACACGGGTCCGATCGGTCCGGCATGCATCACCGTTCGCATCCGGGCACGGCGGACGGCGTCACATCGGGAGCGGACGCACGCGCGGTACAAAAAAGAACCCCCGCCTTTCAGCGGGGGCTCCATGGAGGATGGATGAGAGGCTTGTGCGTTGCCTTTCAGAACCATTAGACGGGGGCGGTTCGAAAAAGTTTGCGCGATCGAAAAAAGGCCGCGGGGATCACAGCTTCTTTCTGACGAGCTCGTTGACCGCTTTTCCGTCGACGGTCTTTCCTGCGAGCGCGCTCATCACCGCTTTCATCACGCGGCCGATGTCCTTCGGGCCGGCCGCGCCCGTGTCGGCGATCGCCTTGTCGACGGCGGCCGCGATCTCCTCCGCGGTCGCGCCCGGCGGCGCGTAGCGTTCGAGCACGCCGATTTCCGCGGCCTCGCGCTCGGCGAGATCGGTGCGGCCGGCGGCGCGGAACTGCTCGATCGAGTCCCGGCGCTGCTTGATCAGGCCCGCGAGCACCTGCTGCGCCTCCCCCTCTTCCAGCTCGCGCCCCTTCGAGACGCTCGCGTTCATCAATGCGGCCTTGGCCATGCGCAGCGCCGACAGCCTGGCCTGCTCGCGCGCCTTCATCGCTTCGGCGATGTCCTGCGTGATTCGATCGTGCAGCGTCATGTCGTTATCCTAGCGTGCTCCACCAGAACCTGATGCCGGTTGCCGTGGCGCCCGCGAGCAGCGCGAGCGCGACGGCTCGCCACCCGCCGCCGCGATGCCACGCCCGCGAGGCGCCGTACGCGCCGGCAATCGAGACGGCGGGCACCGCGGCGAGGTAGTACCGCATGTCCATCGGCGTGACGATGCCGACGACCATGAA
>JABFWM010000426.1 GCA_013362195.1 Acidobacteriota bacterium | reverse complement strand
GCGCCACCGCACGAAAGAGGATCTGATCCTGCATCAGCGTGGTCGGCTTGAGCACGACGGTGGCGCCGTTCGAGAGCGTCCATTCGATGATCCCGGCCTCCGGACGCGGCGTCGTCTTCACGATCGTGCCGCGGGACGGCGGCGCATCCATGAGCGACTGGCCCGCGGCGGCGTCGACATACGCGTCGAGCCGCTTCGCCGATGCGCGCTCGATGACGGCGGCCAGCTGCGTCTCGTCGGGGAGGACGACGCCCGTGCCGTCGGGCGCCGAGACGATGACGAGCCGGTTCTGCTCCGGGAACCACTCGCGCGCGAGCGCGTTCACCTGTTCGAGCGTGATGGCGGGAACGAAGCGGCGATGGAACGCCAGCTCCTGCCAGATCGTCGGCAGCGCCTCGCCCTGCAGGAAATTCCGCGTGTATTCATCGGCACGGCTCTCGGACTCGCGGTCGGGACTTTCCGTCACGACGCGTTCGTAGCCGAGCATCATCGCCTGCTTCGCGCGCGCGAGCTCGCTCGCGGTGAAGCCGAACTGCGCCACCCGCTGCAGCTCGGTGACGAGGGCGTCGAGTCCGCGCGCGACGCCGTCGTTGGGCACCAGGGCCTGGAGCACCGCCTCGTCTTTCGTACGCGGCGTCGGAAAGAGCCGGCGCTGGGCGTCCGCCCGGAGGAAGGGCGCGTTCTCGCGCTGCGTGAGCTCGTCCAGCCTCGCATCGAGCATCGCCTCGAACAACTGATCGAGCATGATGTCGCGATAGCCGCCGACGGTGCCCTGGTTGCGCGCGGGACGCAGATCGCTGATCGCTACCGCGGTCGAGGTCGTCTCCTTGTCGGTCACGATCGCGAAGCGGGTGCCCGCGCGCTCCGGCACGTCGAACGCGGGGCGCTGCGGTGCCTCGGCAGGCCGGCCCAATGACGAGAAATGCTGCCTCACGAGCGCCGCCGTCGCGTCGCGATCGACGTCGCCGACGACGATGACCGCCATCAGGTCCGGGCGGTACCAGTCGCGATAGAAGCGCGTCAGCTGCTCGCGGTGCGCCTTGCCGATCGTGTCGGGCGTGCCGATCGGCGGTCGATCGGCGTAGCGGGATCCTTCCAGCTGCACGCCGCGAATCCTGTTCTGCGTGCGCTCACCCGCGCCCAGCTGCATGCGCCATTCCGAGAGCACGATCGCCCGCTCGCGCTCGACGGCGCCCTCGTCGAACGTCGCGGCGTGCGCCCAGTCCTCGAGCACGAGCAGCGCGCGATCGAGCGCGCCTGGCAGATCGGTGGGCACCCGCAGCGTGTACTGCGTGTCGTCGTAGCTCGTGGCCGCATTGGCATCGGGCCCGATGCCGAGCCCGAGCGACGACAGGAATTCGACGATGCTGCGCCCGGGAAAGTGCCGGGTGCCCTCGAACTCCATGTGTTCGACGAAGTGGGCCAGGCCGCGCTGCTCATCGTCTTCGAGGACCGACCCGGCCTTCACGACCAGCCGCAGTTCGGCGCGATGCGCGGGCCTGCCGTTCGCGCGCACGTAGTAACGCAGCCCGTTGGGCAGCGTGCCCACCGTCACGTCGGGATCGACGGGCATCGGCTGCGACAAGGCGTAGGCGGCGACGGACTCCGCGGAGGTGTCGCGGCCGGCGGGCGCCTGGGCGGATACCAGCGTGAGCGCGGCAGCCGCGGTGGTCAGGACCGTGAAGAAGAGTACGCGGAGGCGCGCAACGATCATTGGCTGATCCTACCGGATGCGGAGCGGCGTTGGACCGACGGTGCTGGATCGGCGCAAGATGTGCGCATGCACACTCGAGAAGCCAGCCGCCCGCTGGCCCGCCTGTTCTCCGAGCTCGTCGACGGGGCGAGCAGCCAGGGCGCCGCGTTCATCCTCAATTCCGGCGACGTCGGACTTCTGCGCTCGCTCGACCGGATCCCGGCCGCCGACGCCTCGCGCGCCGTCAACGGGGGGGCAACCATTGCCGCGCACGCACAGCACCTGCGGTACGGGCTCTCGCTGATGAATCAATGGGCGGCCAAGGGCGGCAATCCTTTCGCGGACGCCAAGTGGGACGAGGCGTGGAAGACGTCAACGGTCGACGATGGCGCGTGGACGGAGATCCGCGGTGGTCTCCGGGGCGAAGCGCAGCGATGGCTGAACGCGCTGAGCGCGCCGCGTGACGTCAGCGACGTCGAGCTCACCGGCATGATCGCGAGCGTCGCGCACCTCGCCTACCATCTCGGGGCGATTCGACAGATCAGCAAGGATGCGCGCGGGCCGCGGGAAGGGACGTTCGCATAGCCTTTACGTCGCGGGCGCCGCTTCGCTGTCGACGCGCGGCACGAACGGCCGGAGGCCGGCGGCGTGAGACGGGTCGACCGGGTTCGCAAACGAGTACTGGATCTTCAGCTTCTCGTAGCCGAGATGCTCGTAAAACCCGTGCGCCCGGATTCTCGCGGTACTCGTTCGCATGCATTCAGGACGGCAGATGATCGCATCGCCGGCGCATCGCCGCAATGAAGGGCCCTTCGGGGCTGGAGCCTGCTGCACCTTCACGCGCGCCGGGGACGCTACAGGACGCCGTGCAGCCGCAGCAGCACGAACACGATCGCCAGCAGGTAACTGGCTGAGAGGCCGCCAAGCAGTGCCGGCTCCGCTACGCGGACGATGAAGTCGTGACGGCGGCGCCGGCGTTTCGCCTGCGCGTGACGCGCGGTCAGGGCGGCATGGCAGCGGGCGCGAACGCGCGCCTGGCGCGCCGCGTCCGGCTGGTGAACGCGCAGGGACGCGAAAGCGCGCCGCAGTTCCTCGTCGGCTTCGTGCATCGTCATGTCTCGACCTCGCGCAGTCCCGTCAACCGCGGCGCCGCGACGTCGTCGAGGCGACGCGTCAGGAGCGCGCGCGCACGGCTGATCCGCTGGCGCATCGCCTCGGGAGAAATGCCGCACGCCTCGGACGCTTCCGTGATGCTCAGGCCCTGGACGCCGACGAGCAGCAGCGCTTCGCGAGCGAGCACCGGCAATGCGGCAAGCGCCGCTTCGATGCGGCGTTCGCTCTCGGTCGCCGCGGCCGACTCGAACGGCGACGGCTGCGGCGTGCCGCACGGCCAGAGCCCGATGAGGCTCGCGACGTGCGAGTCTTCGACGAGCCGCGATCGGCAGTAGCTCGCGTACAGATTGCGCGCGACCGTGAACAGCCACGGACCGAGGCGGGTGTCCTCGCGCAGGGCCGGCGCGCGCGCGACCAGGCGCAGCCACGTTTCCTCGAGCAGATCCTCCGCGAGGTCGCGTCGGCGCGAAAGGCGGGCGAGAAAGTTGAAGAGCGGCGCATGGAACCGCCCGATCACGTCATCGAACGCCGCCGCGTCGCCCGCGCGCAGGCGGGCGACCAGCGCCATCTCGCAATCCCGGTCCATACAGGTAAGAACGCGCATGCCCGCACATCGTGACCGCGGTCACGTCACGCCGGGGTGCGCGTTATTACCGATCGGGGGCGACACGATGGAGTTGTTCACGATCCTGAGACAGATCGGCATCCTCGCGTTACTCAGTCTCATCATCGCCATGCTTCCGCTTGCCGCCGGGATCGCCTACGCCGTGCGCCCGACCGAGGCGCGGCTGGCGCTGATGCGCCCGGTTTCGTTAGCGGGGATGTTCGCGGGCCTCGCGGGGTTCCTGGCGGGCCTCATGGCCGTGCTTCGCCCGATCTGGCTCGCCGAGGATGTCCCGTTCCGATTGATCGCCGCTGGCCTCGCGGAATCGCTCGTGCCGCTGTTCGTGGCGTTCGGGTGCCTCGCCGTCGCGTGGCTGTGCGCGGCCTTCGGGCTGCGGCGGCACGTTTAACGATCGAACCCCGGACGCCGGAACTCCCGCGCCCGCGGGAAGTCATCGAGCAAGGCCGATCTGAGCCGCGCCGCCGCGTCCATCAGAGCGCCGGCCGCCTCGGCGGTGGTGGAACCCGCAATCGTCTGCCAGGCCACCGCGCTTCGCTCGAGCGACAGCAGGGCGACCTTCGCCGATCCGTTCCAGTCGCTCTGCACGGCCTTCTTCGCGCCACGCGCCGCGCCGTTGGTCTGCTCGTCGCGTCCGTTCAACGCGCGCATGATCTTGGCGTGGATCAGGCTTGCGTCCCAGCTGACGATTTCCATCGCGCCGGCGACCGCCGCCTCGGAGGTTTCGCGGCGCCGCCCCTGGGCATCGAGCCAGCGCCTCGCGCCGATGGCATAGTCGAGCGACGCTTCCGCGAGCGGCAGTCTCCTCATCCGTTCCTGCCGCGCCTCCACTTCGCGGCCAATCGCGGCCAGTTCTTTGGGCGTCGGATCGGCATGGCCGAGGATGTCAGCGATCCGCTGGTGCGCAGGCGGCCGCTGCACGCCATCCGGCCTGCGAGGTTCGCCGAACGTGAGCTGGAGCGCCGCCTCGACGTCGCCATCGCACATCGTAATCGCCGAATGCATCGCGAAGTGCGAGCAGCGTTCCGTGAACGCGCACCGCTCGCACCAGCTGTCGCAATAAGAGGAGATGAACTCGATCCACTGGCTCTTCATGACCGCCGCGAAAGCATGAGACGCGCCAAACCGGTTCTCGCGCATTTTATTTCCCGACGGAAAGAAGTATGCGAAAACTGCAAACCTGCGGGTCCGGCGGGTGGCCGAACCGGCAGCGCCTCGTGGCCGAATGCGTCCCCGCACAACGACGGTCCAGTCAGCGCAGCGCCCGTTTGAGCGGCGCCGCGAGATTCCCTTTCGGCTGCACGGCAAATGTCTCGAGCGAGAGCCACGCGGCCATCGAGCGCAGCTCGTCCGCGAGCGCGGCGGCAACGACGCGAGTGTCGACACCCGACTCGACGTACGCGCCGTGCACCCTCATCGTCGACGTCTTGCGATCGGCCTTGAGATCGACGCGCGCAGCGAAGCGGTCGCCAAGCAGGAATGGCAGGACGTAGTAGCCGTAGATCCGCTTTGGACCGGGGACATAAATCTCGATCTGGTAGTCGAAGCCGAACACGGCCTTCGTCCACTTGCGCTCCCACAGCAGCGGATCGAACGGCGACACGATCGCGCGCACGTCGGCCGCGCGCGGGATCCGTGCGCCGGCCGCGACGAAGGCCGGCTGCGTCCAGCCTTCGACGACCGCGCGCTCGAGGCGTCCTTCATCCACCAGTTCGTCGAACAGCGCGCCGGTGTCGCTGGGCGCCCGACGGCCGTTCGCCCAGCGCCGATCCCACCACGCGTCGATATGGAAATACTGCGCGATGTCTCTGGCGGTGCCGACGCCCATCGCGCGGGCGGCCCGCACGATGAGGGCCTTTTTGGCCTCGGCGGCGGCGACCGGCGCGCTGTGAAGAAGCTCGGGCGGAAAGACCCGCTCGGGAATGTCGTACACGCGCGCGAAGTTGCGCCGGCCCGCCACCGCCACGCGACCCTGGCGAAACAGGAGCTCGATCGCGACCTTGCCTTTCGACCAGCCCCACCACGGGCCGGTGCTCTTGCCGCCCATCGAGAGCTCGCCGGCGGAAAGCGGGCCACGCTCGGCGACTTCGTTGTACACCGCCTCGATGTACTGCCGTTCCTTCGCGCTCACGCCGGCCCACATCGCGCGCTGATTCTCCATGCGCCACCGCATCAACGGGTAGAGATCGACGGGCAGAAAGCAGGCGGCGTGGGCCCAGTATTCGAACAGCTCGCGCGTGTGGTGCGCCATGTGGTCGAGCGCGGACGTCGGATACGGCCCGTAGCGGGAGAACGTCGGCAGGTAATGCGCGCGCGCGAGGACGTTGACGGAGTCGATTTGAATCGCGCTCAGCCGGCTGACGGTCGCGCGCACGTGCGCCGCGCCGGCGTTCGCCGGCCGTTTCGCGCCGAATCCGAGCGAGCGGAGCGCGAGGCGCCGCGCTTCCGCCGCAGAGAGCTTCATACCTCGCGCATCCCGCCACCGCATGCATCACGCGTCGGTCTTCGCCGGCAGCGCGGGCATCGTAGCACCGCCGTCGTGATCCTGTTCGGAGTCGTTCACTCAGGCGGTCGAAGCCGCGCCGGCGGAACAGCGACGGCGACGCGGACGGTTACGAATACTCGAACCTGCCGAAGGCCGCGTACTTGCCCGAATGGTCGTATTCGGCCTCGTCGCTCACGCGGAACACGCTGGACGTGGCGAGGGCGCCTCGCTTCACCACGAGCCCCTCCGGCAGGATGAACTCCGGATGGACCTCCGCCTGCGTGACGGGATTGCGGATCTTCTGCAGCTCCAGTTCGACGACGTCGCCGATCGTCGCGCGTGAGCCGTGCTGCGCCAGGCGGACGTCGAAGCGCGCCGCCACCGGCGCCGCAAGCTCGTAGGTGCGAATGAACAGCCCCCACGGGCCGCCGAGCTCGCCCTTGACGATCCGCGAGAGCGCCGCGCGCTGCTGCGCGTCGGCGCGATCGTCGATGTAGCCGGTCGCGCGTCCGCCGCCTTCGTGGATGGCGCCGGGCCACGTCGCGAACACCGCGGTGCCCAGACCGCCGACGTCCACCGCGTCGACGCGGCCCTGGTCGATCATCCAGATCCAGCCGCCCTGACAGAAGCCCTTGCTCGGCCGCGCATTGAAGTTGCACGGGCAGCCCCAGTCGCAGTTGCAGGCGATCAGTACCTCGCCACTCACGCGCCAGTCGGACATCTCGTCCTCCTCGTATGCCCGCGCATCATGGGGGCCGCGCGGCCGCGGCGTCAAGCCGTTCTACAATGCGCCTCCGATGCGCACCCGCGCCTGGCCGATGGTCGCACTGCTCGTGCTCGTTCCGCTGGTCTGCTGGACGTGGATCGTCGTGATGGCGCGCGACATGTACGGCCCGATGTCCGGCGCCAGCGCCTGGATGATGACGCCGGTGTGGGACGCCCCGCACCTGCTGCTGCTCTGGGCGATGTGGGCGGTGATGATGACCGCCATGATGCTGCCGTCGGCGTCGCCCGTGATCCTGCTCGCCGGCGGCGGCGGACGCGCCTCTTTTCTGGCGCTCGGCTACGTCCTCGTCTGGGCCGTCTTCAGCGTTGGCGCCACGGGCCTGCAGTGGCTGCTCGGCAGGCTGCTGATCCTGACCCCGATGATGGAAGTGTCGGGCCGGCAGGCCGGCGCCGTGCTGCTCGCGCTCGCCGGCGTGTATCAGTGGACGCCGCTCAAGCGCGCCTGCCTGACCACGTGCCAGTCGCCGATGGTGTTCCTGACGCAGCGCTGGCGCAGCGGCCCGTCCGGCGCGTTCCGCATGGGCGTCGAGCATGGCGTGTCGTGCGTCGGCTGCTGCTGGGCGCTGATGCTGCTGCTGTTCGCCGGCGGCGTCATGAACCTGGCGGTGATCGCCGCGCTCACCGTGTTCGTGGCGTTCGAAAAGCTGGTGCCGCTCGGCGCCTGGAGCACGCGCGTGAGCGGCGCGCTGCTCGTCGTCGTCGCGATGTGGATGGGGCTGTCGCGCTTGACGGCGTAAGGGCCGGACGCAGATGTCCAGCGGCGCCCCAAAAAGACAAGGGGCGGTGATGCCGTAGCGCCACCGCCCCTTCGCGGCGGGTCTGAAGACCCGCCCTGCACCTGACGCCGGGTCTGAAGACCCGGCCTACACCTGACGCCGGGTCTGAAGACCCGGCCTACACCTGACCGCCGGGTCTGAGACCCGGCCTGCACCTGACGCCGGATCTGAAGACCCGGCCTGCACCTGACGCCGGGTCTGAAGACCCGGCCTGCACCTGACGCCGGGTCTGAAGACCCGGCCTACAGATCGGAAGAGCACACCTAACAACACCACACA
>JABFWM010000195.1 GCA_013362195.1 Acidobacteriota bacterium | reverse complement strand
GCGTACGCCGCGAGCACGACCACCACCACCGCGAGCGTCGTCGGAAGCCACGCGACGACGAAGCGCGACACCGTCGCGCTCCGCGCGGCCGCGACGATCACGGCCAGGGCCGCGATCATGCCGGCGGCGATCGCCGCGTACTGCCACCACACCAGGTACGAGAGGAACACGCGCGGCAGCTCGAAGTACGCGCGCATCGGTCCGAGCAGATACCAGGCGCACAGGACCGCCGCCGCCGCCAGCGGCGGCCAGAACGTCCAGCGCGGCCGCTCTCCGGCGCTGAGGCCGGCCGCGAGTCCGGCGAGCACGGCCGCGACCGCGATGGTCGCGTCGATGCGAAGGAACAGCAGCAGTCCGAGCAGGGCGCCGGCGACCGGCGCGAAGAACCCGTCGCCATCCGCGTGCGCGCGCGCGTTGGCGAGCAGCGCCGCGAACAGCAGCGCCTGCATCGCCACTTCGGCGTTGGGATATCTCGCGAACCAGACCTCGACGACGTTCAGCGCGAGCAGCAGCGCGGCCGCCGCCGCGGCAGGCTTGCCGAGCAGACGTGCGCCCGCGAAATAGACGGACAGCAGGCCGAGCATCGCCCACACCCCTGACGTGCGGCGCGCCCCGGTCAACCCGTCGAGGCCGTAGCCGATCGCGATCGACGCGGGGTAGAGATGCGGCAGCTGCGCGACGACGAGCCCGCGGTCGGGGTCTCGAACGAAGAAGCCCATGAACCGGACGCTGTAGTAATCCGGCCGCTGGTGCGACGGGATGAACAGGTCGCGCGCCAACGGCGGCAGCGACGCGATCGTCTCGTCGCGCACGACGAGCGCGCCACGCTGCGCAATCTGGACGCCCGCGTTGACGTAGACGCCCGGATCCTTGCCGCCCATGATGTATTCCGCCGGCGGAAAGAACCTCCACGCGCCGATCGCCAGCAGCGCAAGCGGAACCAGCACCGTCGGACCGGGCGCGCGGGCGGCGCCGCGATACGACAGCCGGAAACGCGCGGCCGCCGCAATCGCGACGGCGAAGGCGACGTCGGCGACGAGCAGCCGCGAGAAGCTGTAGCGATGCGCCGCCGCCAGCGCGAGCACCACCGTCAGCGACACCGCCGCGCTCAGGATCACCGTCCAGAAGGCCCGTTCGTCGGCGCCGAGCGATGCGCGTCGTTCGCGCCGCCACCATGGCGCCCGGAACAGCACCGCCCCCGGCAGCCAGGCGACGACGAACAGGTGCAGCAGCGCCATCAGAACTGAAAGTAGATGAATTCGGAGCCGCCGAAGTTGCCGAACAGGAAGATCAGATACAGCGTCGCGACGTAGACGGTGTAGCGAAGCGCCGCCGGCAGCCGCGGCACGACCAGCAGATCGTCGGCACGTGCTTCGAGCGCATGAATGATCAACAGGGGCAGCGTGTAGAGGAGCAGCGGGACGAGCAGGCCCGCGAGGTCTGCCGTGGCCGGCGCGAAATGCGCGAAGAGGGCGGAGGTCATCGAGGCGAGCTGGCCGAACGACGGCGCGCGGAAGATCAGCCAGCCGTAGCACGTCAGATGGAACATCACGATCCAGGCGATGACCCGCGCGATCCCTCTCACGTCCGACACCCGCGCAGCGACCGGCCGGTAGGCGACGAGCAGCAGCCCCTGATACAGACCCCACAGCACGAACGTCCAGGCCGCGCCGTGCCACAGGCCGCCGAGCAGCATCGTGATCAGGAGATTGCGGTGCGTCTTCCACCGGCCGTGGCGATTGCCGCCCAGCGGGATGTAGAGGTAGTCGCGCAGCCACGTCGAGAGGCTGATGTGCCAGTGACGCCAGAACTCCTGCGGCGTGAGCACCAGATAGGGGAAGCGGAAGTTCTCGATCAGCTCGATCCCCATCAGCTTCGACGTGCCGCGCGCGATGTTGGAATAGCCCGCGAAGTCGCCGTAGATCTGGAACGCGAACGCGTAGGTGCCGAGCAGCACGTTGACGCCGGTGTCGTGGGCGCCCGGCGCAAACACCCGCGCGGCGAGCGGCGCGAGGTTGTCCGCCACGAAGATCTTCTGAAAGAAGCCCCACGCGATGAGCCAGAGGCCTTCGCGCACCTGCGCGGCGGTGACGCGGCGCGGCGCCGCGATCTGCGGCAGCAGCCTCGTCGCGCGCAGGATGGGTCCGGCCACCAGGTGCGGGAAGTAGGCCACGAACACCGCGAAGTCGAGCAGATTGCGGGTCGGCTGGATCTCGCGTCGATAGACGTCGATGACGTAGCTCATGGTCACGAACGTGTAGAAGGAGATCCCGACCGGCAGCAGCACACGCAGCGTGACGAAGTCCACCTGCCACCCGAGCGTCTCGAACAGCGCGTGCAGGTTGCCGGCAAAGAAGTTGAAGTATTTGAAGAAGCCGAGCAGCGTCAAATTGAACCCGATGCTCAGCGACATGACCAGCCGCCGGCGCCGTTGATCCTGCATCCGGCCGAGCACGAGCCCGCACGTGTAGTCGACGAGCGTGGACGCCACCAGCAGCCCGAGAAACCGGTAATCCCACGCCGCGTAGAAGTAGTAGCTCGACACGAGGAGCAGCCAGTTCTGCGCGCGATGTCCCCGATCGGGTCCCGACACGCGCGGCATCAGGCAGTACAGCGCGTAGACGACGAGGAAGAACCAGACGAACTGCAGCGAGTTAAAGACCATCGATCAGGCCCTTCTCGCGCAGGAACCGTTCCATGGATTCGGCAACGACCTCGTGGCCGAGCGGGGTGAGATGCACCGTGTGCTGGAAGAACACGTCGGCACGCTGCTGGGCGTGGCGCAGCACGGGCAGCACGTCGAGGCGCGGGATCGGCAGGTCGGAGAGCGCGCGGTCGAAGCGCTCGGTTGCCGCGTCGCGCACCAGCCGTCCCCCGGTCTGCTCGACCGCGGCCTTCAAATTGCCGAAGTCCTCGTCGTTCACCTGAAACCGCGCCGGCATCAGCATCACCATCGTCCGCGCGCCGGCGCGCGACGCCTCGTCGGCAATCGCGGCGACACACTCGCGCGAGGTGCGGAGTCCGTCCGCGATCCGCGGCGCCGGGTCGGCGGCATAGGTCTGAAGGGGCGGTTCCGGCGGCGCCTTCCACGTCGGCAGGCGATCGGTGACGGCGACCACCCGGAGCCGCAGCACCTGCAGCACCATGCTGCGGCGGACGATGCGGCGAAGCCGCGTCACCAGCGACTCCGAGACAACGTCGGCGGCCGTGCGCGCGCCGGGGCGCAGGCGCGGCGCCGAAGTGGCCGCCTCCTCCGCGTCATTGCCGACGAAGATCGTGTCGACCACCAGGTCCGGCTCGAACGCGCGCGCGACTTCACGAAAGAACAGCAGCTCCTCGACGGGCCCGTAGCCTTGCACGCCCGCGTTGATGACGCGGTAGGTATACGGGCCGGCAGTGCGGTTCAGGCGCGATTCGAGCAGCCGGCAGAACGTCTGCTGCTCGTCCACCTGCACGGAGAGCACGAGCGAATCGCCGAGCACGACGATGCGCCGCTCGTTCGGCGCTTTTGGCCCGATATCACGTTCGTCTCGAACGCCCTGCGCGTTGATCGCGATGTGTGCGTCGAACTCCGAGGTGACGAAGCGCGTGCGCGCGTTCGGGCGCAGGCGGTAGCCGATCCGCGCGTCCGGCATGAACAGCGCCTGGAACGACGGCGCGGCTTCGGAATGGCCCCAGACGCGGAGCGCGGTTTCGAAGAGGGCGAACTGCACGGCGGCGATCGCGACCAGGAGCAGCGCGCGCCGCGTCGACCGCGCCATCAAACCGCCGCGTGAAAGGCGTGCAGTGCCGCCGCCACCTCTTCGACCGTGCGGGCGGTCAGCCCGGGATGGAGCGGCAGCGAGAGCACCTGCGCGCAGACGCGGTCCGCGACCGGGCATTGCGCCGGCGCGGTGCCGGCAAACGCCGGCTGCCGGGGGATCGGAATCGGATAGTGAATCAGCGTCTCCACGCCGCGCGCCTTCAAGTGTTCCTGGAGCGCCGCCCGGCGGTCGCTGAGCACGGGGAAGAGGTGATAGACGTGCCCCGCGTCCTGCTCGGCCGGCACGATCACCGGAGCCGACGCGAGCGCATCGCGGTACGCCGCCGCCAGCCGGCGACGATGCGCGGTCCACGCCGGCAGCCAGGTGAGGCGCGCCGACAGGATGGCGGCCTGGATCTCGTCGAGGCGCGAATTCACGCCGAACTCGACGTGGTGGTAGCGATCGGTCTGTCCGCCGTTGCGCAGGCGGCGGGCACGCGCGGCGAGCGCCGGATCGCTCGTCGTGATCGCTCCGCCGTCACCCAGCGCGGCGAGGTTCTTCGTCGGGTAAAAGCTGTAGGCGGCCAGCTCGCCGAACGATCCGACGGGCCTGCCGTCGCACGTGGCCATGTGCGCCTGGCAGCAGTCCTCGATCACCGCCAGGCCGTGCGCGCGCGCGACGGCCATCAGCGAGGACATGTCGGCGGCCTGCCCGTAGAGATGCACCGGCATCAGCGCGCGCGTCCTGGACGTCACCGCGGCAGCGGTGGCTCGCGCATCCATCGTCAACCGCACCGGGTCGATGTCGGCGAACACCGGGCGGGCGCCGGCCATCATGATCGCGAGCGCCGAGTAGGCGGCGGAGAGCGGCGAGGTGATCACCTCGTCGCCCGGGCCGATGTCCAGCGCACGCAGCGCGAGGGCAAGCGCATCGGTCCCGGTGCCGACCCCGATCGCGTGCGCGGCGCCGCACGCCGAGGCGAACTCGTGTTCGAATCGTTCGAGCTCCGGCCCGAGCACGAACCAGCCGCGCGCGACGACGCGGTCGATCGCGGCACGCACGTCCCCGGCGTCGGGGCCGGGCGTGAGATCGAGGAACGGAATCACGCCGCCTCCACGTAGTGCGGCATGTTGGCGCGATAAAACGCGATCGTTGTCGCGAGCCCCTCGCGGAGCGGCACGGCCGGGCGCCATCCCGTCGCGTTGGTGAACTTCGACGAGTCGGAATAGAAGCTGCCGATGTCGATGCGCTGCTTTTCAGGCGGCCACGGCACGTAGCGCACGGATCCGGAGCCGGCGACGTCCAGCAGCAGCGTCACGAGATCGCGATGGGTGATCGGCTCGGCGCCGCCGACGTTGAACACGTCGCCGTCGCAGACGTCCGACGCCGCGGCGCGGAGGAACGCATCGGCCGCGTCGTCCACGAAGACGAAGTCGCGCACCTGTGAGCCGTCGCCGAACACCTCGATCTCGCGGCCTTCGATGGCGAGACGGATGAACCAGCCGATGAAGCCCTGACGATTGTGCTTGATCAACTGGCGCGGCCCGTAGACGTTCGTCAGGCGCAGCGAGCACGCGCGGACGCCGAACACGTTGTTGTAGAGCAGGTGGTAGTACTCGCCCGCCGCCTTGTTCACGCCGTTCACGTCGAGCGGGCGGACGAGATGACGCTCGTCCACCGGCAGGCGCTCGGGGCGGCCGTAGACCTGGCGCGTACCCGCGAACACGACCCGGACGCCGGGATTGTGCCGGCGGCACGCCTCGAGCATCGAGAGCTGCGCGCGGCAGTTGATCTCGAGATCGGTGAACGGGTCGCGCATGCTGTCGATGTGGCTGACCTGTCCGGCGAGGTTGAAGATCACTTCGCGATCGCGGACGAGGACGCTCATCGCGCTCTCGTTGCGCACGTCGGAGATCTGGACGCGGACGCGATTCGTGAGGTCGGCGATGTTGAACAGGTTGCCGCCGTACTCCGGAATCATCGCGTCGACGAGCAGCACGTCGGCGCCGAGATCCGCGAGCTGATGGGCGAGGCTGCTGCCGATGAATCCCAGGCCGCCGGTCACCAGCACGTTCCGTCCGCGGTAGAAGGCGCGGTAATCAGCCGGCGCCGCCGTCACGTCCGGTCCTTGGGCGCGGGCGTCGCGGGCGCGGCACCGGCCGCGGCCGCCGGCTCCGCCTGGTGCTCGCGCCGGACCACCAGCGCGACCCACAGCTTCGCCACGTCCACGGCGGTGCGATACAGCCGGCGGAAGTTGAAGAACTGCGACCGGCCGTAGGCGCGGTGGTAATGGTGCACCGGCACTTCGGCGATCCGGAAGCCTGCGTCCTGGATCTTCTTCATCATCTCCAGGCAGATCACGCCGCTGTTCTTTTCGAGCTGCACGGTGTCGAAGATCGTGCGCCGCATCAACCGGAAATCGCAGTCGACGTCGCGGACCTTGAGGCCGAAGAGCAGCCTGACGGTGTGATGATAGATGCGCCCGATGACGATGCGGTGCAGGGGATCGGAGCGGCTGATCTTGTAGCCGTTCACCAGATCGACGCGCTCGTCGAGGCGGCGCCACAGCGCTTCCATCTCGGCGGGATCGTATTGCGCGTCGCCGTCGGTGTAGAAGACCAGCTCGCGCGACGCGGTCTCGAATCCGGTGCGCAGCGCCCCGCCGTAGCCGCGGTTCGACGGGTGGTGGACGACGCGCACGCGCGGATAGATGCGCGCGAGCTCGTCGAGGATCTCCGCCGTGCGATCCGCGCTGCCGTCGTTGACGACGATGATCTCGTAGTCCGGCGTCAGTCGCTCGGCGGTCCGGAGCGCGGTGATGACCAGGCTGGCGATTGTCCCGCTGTCGTTGTATGCGGGGAAGAACACACTCAGCCCGGCTGGTTTCCCTTGGTCCGCCTGCGCCATTGATCGATCCGCCAATGTTATCGGCGGGTCGACGTGAAGGCAAGGGCGCGATCGTAGGCCGCCTCGAAGCGCGCCGCCGCCGCCGCCCACCCGAAGCGCTCGTCCACCAGCGTGCGCGCGGCGCGTCCGAGCGCCGCCGCTTTCCCCCGATCGCGCAGCAGGTCCGAGATGGCCGCGGCCAGCGCCGCCGGCTCGCGCTCGGGCACGATCACGCCGCTGACGCCGTTCTCGATGACGGCGCCGATGCCTCCGGCCGGCGTCGCCACCACCGGCGTGCCGGTGGCCAGCGCTTCCAGCACGGTGTTCGGGAGGCCGTCCACGTTGCCGCGGTCGTCGCGCACCGACGGCACCACGGCGACGTCGGCCGCGGCGAACCAGCGCCCGACCGCGTCCTGGGTGACGTTGCCCAGGAAGCGGACGCGATCGCCGACGCCCGCGGCGCGCGCCCGCGCGTCGAGCTCCGCGGCCAGATCGCCGGCGCCGGCGATCGCCAGCGTGACCGGCGGATCGATCGCCGCCATCGCGTCAATCAGATATTCGAAGCCTTTCTTGCGCACGAGCCGCCCCGCCGCTACGAGCAGCGGCGCGTTCGTGTCGATGCCGATCTCGGCGCGCGCCGCGATCCGCGCCGTCAGGTCCGGTCGAAAGCGTCGCGTGTCGACGCCGTAGGGCACGACCTCGAGCCGGTCTGGCGCCGCCCCCAGCGCGACCGCCCGCCCGGACAGATCCGCGCTGCAGGCGGTCACGAACCCGGCGCGCTGCAAGACACGGCGCGCCACCGCCCGCGCCGGCGGAAGGCGCGGCCCTGCGGCGGCGGCGATGGCCCCGCCGGGCACGACCCAGTGCCCGTGCATGATGGTCGCGCGCCGCTTCCCGGCGACGCGCATGGCCTTGAACCACCCCGCCGTCATCGCGAGCGGCGCCGCGATCCACGCCGCGCCGCGCAGCCGTACGTCCGCGCGCATGCCGGCGGCATAGCCGAAGACGTCGAGCGCGCGCAGCGGCGCGTACTTGAAGAAGTGGAAGAAGACGCCGTGTTCCTCACGGCCGCGGGTGACGAGCGGGTGCCACGGCGCGACGATGTGGACTTCGTGTCCGCGCGCGGCGACGC
>JABFWM010000651.1 GCA_013362195.1 Acidobacteriota bacterium | reverse complement strand
CTCATCGAGGCGCTCATCACGTTCTCGGCGCCGAGCGCATTGGTCCTGAGCGCCTCGAGCGGATAGAACTCGCATGACGGCACCTGCTTGAGCGCGGCGGCATGGAACACGTAATCGACGCCCTCGAGCGCCGGGGCGATGCTGTCGTAGTCGCGGATATCGCCGATGTAGAACTTCAGCTTCGGGTTGTTGTAGCCCAACCGCATGTCCTCCTGCTTCTTTTCGTCGCGGCTGAACACCCGGATCTCGCTGATGCCGGTGTCGAGGAACCGTCGCAGCACGGCATTGCCGAACGTACCGGTCCCCCCGGTGATGAGCAGGGTCTTGTGGTCGAACATGCTCCGTACGCCCCCTATCGGACTACACCAGCGCGGCGCCACGCCACTGTGCGTAGGGCGTGAGGTCCGCGGCCATATCCGCAATCATTGCCGGCCACGCCGGCGGCGTGAAACCCGTGGCCCGCCGGAAACGCGTCGAGTCGAGGCTGCGATCGATCTGCACGCGATCGCTCGGCGCGATCTCCACGTCGATGCCGTAGGCGTCACGGAGCAGCCGCAGCAGCTCGTATTTGTTGATCGGCTCCGACGAGACCTGCACCGTCCCGTGCATGTCGGGATGATTGCGCAGTAGGTCGCCGACGATCGCGGCCATCGCGCGGGTGGTGAAACCGGTGTAAATGGCGCGAGTATATCCTTCGACACGGCGTCCGCGCTGCGACAGGAACCACTCCACGAGCCCGCTCGCCGACGACAGCTCCCGTCCGACGATCGAGCTGCGGATGGTCAGCGCCCCGGGCCCGCTGGTTTCGCCGAGGAACTTGGTCCGGCCGTACAGGTCGAGCGCGTCTGACGGATCGTCCTCCGTGTACATCCCTCTCCGTCCGCTGAAGACGCAGTCCGTGCTGAAGTGGATCAGCCGCGCGCCGGATGCGAGACACAGCCGCTGCAGCCGGTGTGGCAGCAGCGAATTGATCGTGAGGCTCGATACCGGATCGTGCGCGGTTGGCAGCTGCTTGATGATGCCGACGCAGTTGATCACCGCGTCTGGCCGGACGCGCGAGAACGCGTCCACGAGGCTGTCGCCGTTCGACACGTCGACGCCGGACAAGGTCCGCGCGGGATCGAACAGGCCGTACCTGGCATAGGCGTGCGCGGAGCCCCGCAGCGCCGTCCAGGTCTCGAAGTCGTCATGGAACGTCTGGACCAGTTTGTGTCCGAGCATCCCGCCGCCGCCGAGAATCAGCAGCCGCACGGTCAGACCAGCGCGCCCTGCGCCCACGCCATGTATTCGCGCAGCCCTCTCTCGAGCGTGACCCCCGGATCGAAGCCGAACGCGGCGCGGGCGGCCGCAATGTCCGCCAGGCTGTGCCGCACGTCTCCCTTGCGCGGCGCTCCGTGCTCGATCTGCACCGCGACCCCCGAGACTTCCTGCAGCAGCGCGGCAAGCCGGTTAATCGTCACGCGAGTGCCGCTGGCGATATTGAACGCGCCGGAGACGCCGCGCGCCTGCGCGGCGCGGTAGTTCGCCATCGCCACGTCCTGCACGTTGACGAAATCGCGCGTCTGCTCGCCGTCGCCGTAGATGACGAGCGGCTGCGCGTGCAGCGCGCGGTGCGCGAAGATCGGAATGACGTTGCCGTAGGCGTCGTAGCGCTGATTGACCCCGTAGACGTTGAAATAGCGCAGGCACACGCACTCGAGCGGATACAGCTTCGCATAGGCGAGGCACAGCTTCTCCGCGCCAAGCTTGCTCGCGCCATACGGCGTGTCCGGCTCCGCCGGATGGTCCTCGCGGATCGGCACGGTCTTCAACTCGCCGAAGATGCCCGCCGACGAGGAGAACACCACCTTCCGCAGGCCATGGCGGCGCGCTGCCTCGAGCACACGCAGCGTGCCGAGCACGTTGATCTCCGAGTCCTCGATCGGATGTTCGATCGACCGCGTATTCCCGACCGACGCAGCGAGGTGAAACGCCACTTCGCAGCCGTCGATTGCCCGCTG
>JABFWM010000522.1 GCA_013362195.1 Acidobacteriota bacterium | reverse complement strand
GTGAAGGAGAACGCCGGGTCGCTGGGCGACATCGGACCATCGGGATACTTGCCGATCGACGGCCGCGGCTTGAAGCAGAGGCCGCGAGCCATATAGACCTTGCCAATCCCGCCGTCCTGGATGAACTTGATGGCCTCGCGGACCTTGGGGCGGCTGCGGTTCATCGTGCCGACCTGTACGACCTTGTTGTAGGCGTGCGCGGCCTCGACCATCTTCCGGCCTTCCCACACGGTGTGCGACGCCGGCTTTTCGACGTACACGAGCTTACCGGCCTGGAGGCCCCAGATCGTGGCGAGCGCGTGCCAATGGTTCGGAATGGCGATGACGATCGCGTCGATCTCTTTATCGTCGAGCACGCGGCGGCCCTGCCCGCGGACGCCGACGCTCGCGGTGACGACCCGATCGTTGGCGCCGAGGATGCGGCCGCTGCGGCCCGCCGCGTAGGCGCCGGGCCGGAAGAACTCGCCGCCGAGTGCGAGGCCCGCCGCCGCGGCGCCAATCCGCGTCGTGAAATCGCGCCGTGAAATGCCGTTGGTGTCCTTCTCGTCGCTGGCCACAGTGACCTCCTCCTCAATTCCAGTACGCCGGGCATCCTAACACGGCAGGGGTGGAATTGCCTTAGAGTAAACGCTCAAGTGAAACGGCTCACCTGCGCCCTGTTCTGTGTCCTCTGCACGGCGACGCTCCATCCGGCACCCGCGCTACAACCCGCGCCTCCGCCTGGCGCGCTGACGCTCTGGTATCGCCAGCCCGCAACAGCATGGGTCGAGGCGCTCCCGATCGGCAACGGCCGCCTGGCCGCAATGGTCTTTGGCGGCATCGTCGACGAGCGTCTGCAGATCAACGAGGACACGTTGTGCGCGGGTGGTCCGTACGACCCCGCGAACCCCGAGGCGTTGGCCGCACTGCCCGTCGCGCGCCGGATGATTGCCGAGGGTCGCTACGGCGACGCGCACGCGCTCATTGCCGCGAAGATGATGGCAACGCCGCTGCGCCAGATGCCGTTTCAGCCGCTCGGGGATCTGCGGATCACGTTTGCGGACGACGGACCTGTCGAACGCTACCGGCGCGAGCTCGATCTCGACACCGCAATCGCGCGCGTGAGCTACGTCTCGGGGGGAGTGACGTACACGCGCGAGGTGTTTTCGAGCCCGGTCGATCAGGTCATCGTGATGCGCGTGACCGCCGATCGCCCGCGCCGCGTGTCGATGACCGTCGGCCTCTCGACGCCGCAGCAGGCGGCGATCGCCGCCGACGGATCCGACACGCTCGTCATGCGCGGCGTCAACGCCGGGGCGCAAGGCATCAAGGGCGCGCTGACATTCGCGGCGCGCGTCCGCGTCCTGGCCGGCGGGGGACAGGCACGCGCCGACGGCCAGACGGTTCGGATCCGCGATGCCGACGCCGTGACGGTGCTGCTCGCGGCAGCGACCAGCTATCGCAGCTACCACGACGTCAGCGGAGATCCCGGGCGGATCACCCGGCGTCAGCTCGATGCGGCCGGCGCGCTCGCGTACGACCGTTTGCGATCGGCCCACGTCCGCGAGCATCAGCGATTGTTTCGCCGGGTGTCGCTCGATCTCGGACCCTCGACGGTGGATGCGCCGACCGACGAGCGCATCACATCGTTCAAGACCACGAACGATCCGGCGCTCGCCGCGCTCTACTTTCAGTTCGGCCGGTATCTGCTCATCTCCAGCTCGCGGCCGGGCAGCCAGCCCGCGACGCTGCAGGGCGACTGGAACGATCAGATGAAGCCGCCCTGGGAGAGCAAGTACACCATCAACATCAACACCGAGATGAACTACTGGCCGGCCGAGTCGACCAACCTGTCGGAGCTCGTCGAACCGCTGACCGCGCTGGTGCTGGATCTCACGCACACGGGCGCGCGGACCGCGAAGGTCCACTACGGCGCGCGCGGCTGGGTCGCGCACCACAACACGGACCTGTGGCGCGCGAGCGCGCCGGTCGACGGGCCCGCGTCGGGCATGTGGCCCACCGGCGGCGCGTGGCTCTGTCAGGCGCTGTGGGACCACTACGAGTTCACCCAGGACCGCGCCTATCTCGCGCGAATCTATCCGGCGCTCACCGGCGCCGCGGAGTTCTTCCTCGACACGCTCGTCGAAGAGCCCTCGCACCAGTGGCTCGTGACGTCGCCGTCGCTCTCGCCAGAGAATCGCCACCCGTTCGGCAACACCAGCATCGTTGCCGGGCCGGCGATGGACAGCCAGATTCTGCGCGACCTCTTCGCGCGCACGGTTCGCGCCAGCGAGATCCTCGATCGCGATCCGGAGCTGCGCGATCGGTTGACGAAGGCGCGCGCGCGGCTGCCCCCCGATCGGATCGGCAAGGCCGGGCAGCTGCAGGAATGGCTCGAGGACTGGGACCTGCAGGCGCCCGATCCGCACCATCGTCACGTGTCGCATCTCTACGCGCTCTATCCGAGCGAGCAGATCACCGTCCGCGGCACGCCCGCGCTCGCGGCCGCCGCGCGGACGTCGCTCGAGCTTCGCGGCGACGAGGCGACCGGGTGGGGGCTCGGCTGGCGCCTCAATCTGTGGGCGCGGCTGCTCGACGGCGAGCACGCGTACCGGATCCTCGCGCGCCTGCTCAACCCGGATCGCACCTACCCGAACATGTTCGACGCACATCCGCCGTTTCAGATCGACGGCAATTTCGGCGGCACCGCCGGCATCGCCGAGATGCTGCTGCAAAGCCACGGCGGCGAGATCGCGCGGCTGCCCGCACTCCCCAGGGCATGGCCGGCCGGCGAGGTGAAAGGGCTCCGCGCCCGCGGCGGCTACGAGGTCGATCTCGCCTGGCGCGAGGACCGCCTCACGTCAGCCACGATTCGCGTCGCCGGCGGCACCGGCCGCACGCGCGTGCGGTATGGGGACGTCGTTCGCGACGCCACGATTCCACGCGCAGGGAGCTGGCAGTGGTGACGCGATTGGGGATTCCGCTGCTGGATTCGGGATGAAGGATTCGGGATCAGGGACGAGGGATCGGCGAGTCAGTCTCTACCGCAGGGCCCCCACCATCCCTCGCCGACGAGCTCCTGCTGAAGCTGGTTCCACCGGCGCGACACTTCCGCGGACCCGACGACGTACTGCGAGCGCTCGGAGCCGTTCGGTTCCGTAATCACGATTGCAAACGTGTCAGGGGCATCCGCGGTGCGGATCTCACACTGCAGGAACTGCTGCTGCTTCTGAAAGAAATAGAACATGGCCCGTGGTGCATATAGCAACGCTGGTGCCGCCGTGCCTCAATGCGGGAGACAACGCTGAACGTGCCCGGAAACCGGCGATCGGGCGGGGCGAATCCGAGGATACCGGTCGCGCCTCCGCCCCGCCTCGCGGGAGCCGCGTGGAACCGGATCTGACAGCGGATCTCAAAATTGTGCGCGGGGTCGCCGCTACGGCGCGCGCATGACGCTGAGGATGTTCGAGAAATCGTCCGTCCAGAGCGGGGCGTTCGAGGCCGGCGGCGCGATCCACCGGCTGTCGTGCATCAGCCCCCCCAGGTCTTCGGGGCGGCGGGCGACGACCATCCATTCCGACGGGAATTTCCCGAGCTCCAGCGACCCGGCCGTCGGCGGTTCGCGCTGCCAGCGGACGGTGAGGCCTTCTGCCGCCGCGACCCGCGCCAGGACGGGCGCCAGCGTGAGATGCATGTTCGAGATGTGCATCGCGATCGCGCCGCCGGGCGCCAGTCGCGACGTGTAGACCTGCATGGCTTCGCGCGTGAGCAGGTGAATCGGCACCGCGTCCGAGCTGAACGCGTCGAGCACGATGAAGTCGAAGCGGTGTGCGGGTTCGCGGGTCAGCGAGATCCGCGCGTCGCCGATGACGACACTGCAGCGGGCGCCGCAGTCGGCGAGATACGTGAACAGCGAGGCCTTGCGCGCGATGGTTTCGACCGCCGGATCGATCTCGTAGAACGTCAGGTGCTGCTCGGGGCCGACGTAGCTGGCGAGCGAGCCGACGCCGAGGCCGACCACGCCGATCTCGCGTCCGTCGCGTGCGGCCGGAACGACGCTGAACGCCTGGCCGATCGGACCGGTCGGATGAAAGTAGCTGAGCGGCTGGCGCCGGCGCTCGGGATCGGTGTGCTGCATGCCGTGCAGCGTCGTGCCGTGGAACATGAAGCGATGGTGCTGCCCGGCCTCGACGCGGACGCGATAGACGCCGAAGAACGTGCGCGCCGCGTATACCGCCTCGCCGAACGGGCTCCGCACCAGTTCACCGGAGAGCAGCAGGACGGCGATGCACGCGGCGAACCGGATCGGGCGTCGCTGCTGGCGGAAGGCCACCAGCGCCGGTACCGCGCCGGCCAGAATCAAGAAGCGCGAGTGCGATCCGAACGTGTTGTTGACGAGCACGCCGCCAATCGCGACGAGCGCGATCGCGCCGACGACGAGCGCGTCCGTCAGCCACGCCGCGCCGGGGCGCCGCAGCGTCCAGTCGCGCGCCCGCAGCGCGCACGCCAGCACGAGCACGATCGGATACTCGGCGATGCCCGTGAAGAGCAGCGGCGCGACGAGCGCGTTGAACAAGCCGCCCAGCATGCCGCCCAGCGCAATCCAGAAGTAGAACGCCGTGAGGTGTGCGGCGGGCGGCCGGTCGTCCGCGAGATCGCCGTGGCACGCCATCGAGAGCGCGACGAAGAGCAGCAGGTGCATCGGCACGATCAGCCACAGCGGCCGCGTCATCTGACCGACGAGCACCAGTGTCAGCACGATCGTCAGCATCGGCGCGAGCCGCGTCGCGAGGCGGCGGACGGGCGCCGACGGCTGATGGAAGGCGACGATGAACGTCAGCAGATACAGCGCCAGCGGCACGATCCACAGCAGCGGCGCCGACGCGACGTCGGTCGACATGTAGGTGGTGACGGCGAGCAGCAGGCTCGACGGCGCGAAGGCGAGCGCCGTCCAGCGGATCCGCCGCGCCCACGAGATGCGTTCCGTGTTCGGCGCGGCATCTCGCGTGAGCGTGGACGCTGCGACGGGCCGTTCACGTGTGGCGTCCGACTTCAGGCGGACGTACACCGCGGCCGCGCACGCGGCGGTCAGCGCGACCAGCGCCGCGTAGCCGATGGTCCACAGGCGCGCCTGATCCTGCAGGCGGAGCGTCGGCTCGACGATCACCGGGTACGCGAGCAGCGCGACGAAGCTGCCAAAATTGCTGGCGGTGTAGAGAAAGTACGGATCGTGTGCGCCGCGATCGCCCGTGGACGAGTACCACTTCTGCAGAACGGCCGCGCTCGTCGAGAGCACGAAGAAGGGCAACCCAATCGTGCCGAGGAGCGTCACGAGCAGCCAGAGCGCGGGACTGGCTCCCGCGGGCGGCGTCAGGTTCGAGAGCGTGAACGGCAGCACGAGCAGCGGCAGTACGACCAGCGCCGTGTGCGCGGCGAGATGCCGCCGCACACCGAGCCACGCGGTTGCGCCGTGCGCGTACGCGTAGCCCGCAAGCAGCATCGCCTGGAAAAAGACCAGGCACGTGTTCCACACCGCCGGCGCGCCCCCCAGCGAGGGCAGCACCATCCGCGCGACCATCGGCTCCATCAGGAACATCAGGAACGCGCTGGTGAACAACGTACCGGCGAAGAGCGGCACGAGCGCGCGCGAAGACTGGCGAACGGCTGGACGGACCGTGGCCGTGAGCACGGCGGTCTCGGACATCGTGCGGGGTCGGCAACAAGAACCACGCCACCTCGATAAGTCATTGCCCGAGTGGTGGTTCGTCGCGCGCGGCGGTCCCTGCGCGGGGCCCGGCACGACCAATTCTGCAAGGCAATTGCAAAAGTGCGCGGCGCGGCGCCACCGCCGCGCGCGGAAAACGAGCGACGCCGTACCGCCTCCCGCATACGGCAGACCGACGACCGCTTACGACTTACCGTCTACGGCCTGGCGTCTCTGCATCCTCTTGAAGATCGTGTAATCGCGAAATTGTTACCGTCGCGAAACGAGACGTGCGGCGCATCGTGATGGGCGCGTGCGAGCCGCGCGCTCACGCGTCATCTGCGTTTCATATCAATTGTTTATGCGTGGGCCCGCGTCGCGGCGCGCTCGAGCTCGCACCGCCGCAGGATCCGCTCTTGCTGGCCCCGAGCCTCGTCATGGCCTGGCTCATTCCTGTCGCGCTCGTCGTCGTCGGCACCGGATGGTTCGTGAAGAACCGGCGGCGGCACGTCGATCAAGGGCTCACGTCCGAACCGGTGAGCGGCGACTGGCTCGCCCACGCACGATCCCGCGGCGATCACCAGTGGTGATATCGTGCCCGCGTGACGAGACGCACCTTCCTGACCTCGACCGTCGGCACGACGCTGTGGTCGGCCGGCTCGAGCGGCGCCGGCGCCTTTCAACACGCCAGCGCTCCTGAAACGGCGCCCGGCGATCTCTACGTCTGGCGCCAGTACACGCTGCGGGCCGGGACCGGTCCGCGGCGCCTCGCCGAGTTCCTGCAGAACGCCTACGTCCCCGCGTTGAACCGCATCGGCCACAAGCCGATCGGCGTGTTCGAGGTCACGACCGGGTTGCCGACGCCGACGATCTTCGTGCTGACGCCTGCGTCGGCGGAAACGTTCGGCGCCATCGACTCGCGGCTCGAGCGCGACGACGCGTTCATGCGCGCCGCGGCGCCCTACTTCGACGCGCCGGCGAGCGATCCCGTCTACGTCCGCCAGGAGGTCTCGCTGCTCGCGGCGTTTCCGAAGATGCCGCACGTCGAGGTGCCGGCTGCCGGCGCGAAAGCGCCGCGCCTCTTCGAGCTGCGCATCTACGAGAGCCACAACGAGCGCGCGCATCGCGCGAAGGTGCGGATGTTTGCCGAGATGGGAGAGATCGAGATCTTCCGCCGCGCCGGGCTGATGCCGGTCTTCTTCTCGCGCACGGTCGCGGGTTCGCGTATGCCGAGCCTGGTCTACATGCTCGTGCACGAGAACCAGGCGACGCGCGAGAAGGCCTGGGACGCCTTCCGCAACGATCCCGACTGGAAGAAGCTCTCCGCGACGGAGGGCTATACCGATCCCGAGATCGTGTCGAACATCACGACCGTCTTGCTGCGTCCCGCCGCGTATTCACAGATTTAAGTTGCCGCGACCGTGAACTGACGAACACGAAGAGCACGCACAGACGGAGAGCGCGCCGCGCGTCGCTCCGTGCACGTGAGCGCTCTGGCCCCGCAAAGAGCCGGACGGGCGCTGAAGGAGAGCCGTGACAGCGCCGCTACGCGACGACGGTCTCCGGTTTGCGCGCGCGCGGCAACACCACCGCGGCCGCCGCGATCGCGACGACGAGGCCGACGAGAAACACGCTCGTCGCCGGCCGGATGCCGATCCGCTCCCAGAGCAGCCCGAAGAGAATCGACGCGAAGAGCCGCGCGACGTTCGTCACGGTCGCGAGATACGACAGTCCGCTGCCTGCAGCCTTCTTCGGCAGCACCGCCGCCGCCATCGCGGTGAGCACGCCGTCGGTCGCCGCATAGTAGGCGCCGAGCAGCGCGAGCGCGAGAGCCGCCGTCACGAACGTCGCCGACGGTACCAGCAGCACCGCGTACACGACGGCGAGCACCGCATAGCCGCCGATCAGCACGACGGTGCGTCCGCTCTTGTCCGCGAGCCGTCCCATCGGCACCGAACACAGCGCCGTGAAGAGCGACGTCGCGACGTACATCAATGGAAACGCCGATGCGCCCATGTCGAGCGCACGCTGCAGCGAGAGGAACACGAACGCGTCGCTGATGGTCGGGATCCCGAGCACGAGGCCCACGAGCAGGAGCGGCGCGAAC
>JABFWM010000520.1 GCA_013362195.1 Acidobacteriota bacterium | reverse complement strand
GGTCTTCAGACCGGGCGCCTGCCTCGGTGCGTTCGTCGCCGCGTTCGCAGGCCGGGCCTTCAGACCCGGCGCATGCATCACCGCGATCGCGAGACATGCGGACATCAGAACAGGGATTCGCATAAACGCTGCATTGCCGGGTCTGAAGACCCGGCCGGCGACTACGCTGAACACGCGCCGCGCCTGGCGACCCGGCCTGCGACGACGCTGAACACGCGCCGCGCCTGAAGACCCGGCCTGCGACGACACGGAAGACGCGTAGGCCGGGTCTTCAGACCCGGCAACTCTCATCGCGAGGATTGCGTGCTTCGCGGCTGCTCCGGCAGCGCGAACGAATACAGCACGCCACCGCCGCCGACGACCATGAACTGGCGCCCGTCGAGCTCGTAGGTGATCGGCCCGTTGCCCACGCCGCCGATCGCCGAATGCCACAACGTCGTCCCGTCGCTGGTGCGAAGCGCGAGCAGGTTACCCGTTGAATCGCCGGTGAAGGTCAGCCCCGAGTCAGTCGTCAGTACGCCGGCGCCGGATCCGCTGCCGATGTCGTGCTGCCAGCGGAGCTTGCCGGTCTGATAATCGATCGCACGCAGGAACCCCTTGCTGTACACGCCGTAGTCGGCGCCGGCCCACCCGTAGTCGCCGTGCTCCTCTTTGAAGAAGTAGATCCCGTAGCCGTCGACGGCGCTCACGATCAGCGTCCCGGTCTTCGGATCGAAACTCGGCGACCGGTAGTTCGTGCCGCCCCCCTCGTTGGGCGCGACGAGGCGTCCGTCGCGCGCCGGCTCCTTCGCGGGATCCGGAACGGGACGGCCGTCCTTGTCGATCTCCTGCGCCCAGTTGGCGGCGGCGAACGGGGTCGTCAACAGGTTCTTGCCCGTCGTGCGATCCAGCACGAAGAAGTAGCCATTGCGCGAGGCCTGCAGCAGGAGCTTGCGCGGCTGTCCGTTGAACGGCGCGTCGATCAGCACCGGGACTTCCGCGGCGTCCCAGTCGTGCGTGTCGTGCGGCGACGCCTGGAAGCCCCAGGCGAGTGTTCCGGTGTCGGGATTCAGCGCGAGGATGCTGCACGTCCACGGGTTGTCGCCGGGGCGAACGGGACCGTTGAGCACCGGCGTGGGATTGCCCGTGCCGACGTAGACGAGATTCAACTCGGGATCGTAGGTGCCGGTGATCCACATCTGACCGCCGGTCGCGCCGCCGCTGATCGCTCCCGCCGTGCCCGGAGGCGGCGTGCTGTAGAACGTCCATTGCACCTTGCCCGTTTCCGGGTCGAACGACTTGAGCGTGCCGGGGAGATTGTCGAAGTCGCCGGACACACCGACGATCAGGTGGTTCCGCACCACCAGCGGCGCCATCGTCGACCAGAAGCCGCGCCGCGCGTCCTCGATCTCGACGTTCCAGCGCACCTTGCCGTCGCGCGCATCGAGCGCGACGAGACGCGCATCCGGCGTCGTGAGGTAGACGAAATCCTTGTAGATCGCCGCGCCGCGATGGCCGATGTGAAAGCCCTCGTTCTTCGGATGCGTGTAGCGCCAGATCTGCCGTCCCGATCGCGCATCGATCGCCCACATGTTGTCGGGCGTCGTCACGTAGATGATGCCGTTGACGAGGATCGGCGATGCCTTGATCTGCGCCGCCTGGCCGGTCTGGAACGCCCACGACAGCGTGAGCTGGCGGACGTTGTCGGGTGTGATCTGCGTCAGCTTCGAGTGCCGCTGGCCCGTGTAGTCGCCGTGATACGTCGGCCAGCTGTCGGGCGCAGCCTTCAGCAGCATGGCGGGATCCAGTCCCTGCGCATGGACGGCGGCGATTGAGGCGCAGAACAGCAGCGACAGAGCGGACCGCGTCATGGTTTCACCGCCTGGCGAAGCGTCTGGAGGTAGGCGAGCACGTTGTGCATGTCGGTATCGGTGTACTTCGGAAGCAGTGCCGCGTGCGCCTCGAGCGGATCGTCGATCGTGACTTTGACGTCGCTGGTGCGCCAGGAGCGCTGCCACCCCTCGGCGTCCTTGATTGCGATGAGGAACTCGTCGCGATAGGCGAGACGTCCGGTGATGGCCTGCCCCGAGGCCAGCGTCACGGTGGCCTTCGCGGGTGTCCGCGCACCGCCGCGCCCGCTCGGATACAGCATCCGCTGCAGGAGCTCGAGCCCTTTCAGCCGCGCCGCGACGTCCGCGAGATCGCCGGATGGCGAGTGGCAGCGCGCACAGCCGCCGGCGCCGTTGAAAAATGCCTGTCCGGCGCGGGCGTCGCCGGTCTGCAGGTCGCTCTCGTCCACCGCCCGGCGTCCGCCCTGCTGCGACTCGGCCTTGATCTGCTGATCATGAATGAAGGCGACGAGCGCGGCGAGATCGGCGTCCGACAGGTTGAACGGCGGCATGCCCTTGTCGGGCCGGCCGGTGCGCACGACCGGGATGATCTTGTCGCCGCGCGCGTCCTCGGCGACGAGCGTCGAACGCGTCAGGTCGGGTCCCGTCTGTCCGCCGGTCGCGTCGCGGCCGTGACAGAACCCGCATTGGGCCGCGAACATCGTCGCGCCTGCGCGCACCTGTTCGGCCGGATACGTTTCGTTCGACGCGCGCTTCGGCGTCGACTGGGCGGCGGGGCTCGCCTGCGACGGCCGCTGCGGTGCCGGCGCAGCGGGCGAGGCGGTCGGCGCCTGTGCCAGCGTGAACAACACGACGATCGAGGTCAGCATCGGCTACAGGCCCCTTCCACGAATCACGCCGATCAGGAGGAAGATGATCGCGATCACGAGCAGGATGTGCAGCACCCCGCCCAGCGTGTATTTCGTAATGACGCCGAGCAGCCAGAGGATCACGAGGATGACGACGATGACCATCATGAGCAGGCCCCTTTATTTCGCGACCGGCGCGGCTGCCGGCGCCGGCAGCATATTGCGGATGGCCGCGATGCGCCAGCCGCCGCCCTCGCGTACGAACACGAACGACGTCCACATCCGGCGCGTTCCCTGGTCGGCGCCGGCAAGCTCGTAGCGTCCGTCGGCGATCGCGAGGTCGCGGCCCGGAAACCGTACGGTCTCAATCGTGATCGTCCGCTTTCCGCCGGTGCGATCGGACGAGGCGAGCGTGCCGCGGACGATGTCCTCTCGGCCGCGCCGCCATTCCCCCGACGAGGTCAACTGATCGGCGTCCGCGGTGAACAGCGCGCCGACCGCCGCCCCGTCGCGGCGCTCGCGCGCCTGCAGATAGTCGGCAACGACCGCGCGGATCGTTGCGTCATCCCCGGCGTTCGCCGGCGGCGCCGCTGCGCCTCCCTGCAGTCCCAGCATCATCGCGCAGCCCATTGCCGCGAGTGCGATCTGCATCATGTCCTCGACTCCGTACCTATCCGTCTCTATCCGTGTGCATCCGTGGCGGGCAACCCGATCCGGTCCATCCGTGGTCGGCAGTCTAACGCCTTTGCTAAGATCCGTGCACGGCCGCCACGCTCCTCCTCGTCATCGTGCTCGTCACACCGCAGGCCGCCCGGGCCCCGGCCGCTCGCGCGGACAGTCCGATCGCGCGCGCCGATCGGCTGCTCGCGGCCGGGCACCTCGACGACGCGCGCGCGCTGCTCGAACAATACCTTGCGCGTCATCCCTCGTCCGCGATCGCGCACGATCGCCTCGGGTTCGTGCGCGGGAAGCAGGGCGCGACGGCGGACGCGATTGCGGAGTTCCGCAGCGCGGTCGCGCTCGATCCGGAACTGGCCGACGCGCACTATCACCTCGGCGCGACGTTGTGGTGGACCAAAGACGTCGCCGGCGCGCGCGAGGCGCTCGAGCGTGCGGTCCGCCTGCGTCCGCGACACGCCGAGTCGCGCTACTACCTCGGGCTGACCAAGCGGCAGCAGGGAGATCTCGACGGCGCGATTGCCGACCTGCGCGCCGCGGTCCAGGCGAATCGATCGCTGGCGGTCGCGCATCTGCAGCTCGGCGTCGCGCTGCAGCAGGCCGGCGATCTCGATGGTGCCATTGACGCCCTCGAGCGCGCGTCGACGCTGGATCCATCGCGTGCCGATGCGGCCAACAGCCTCGGCCTCGCACTGATGCAGAAGGGCGACGCCGAACGTGCCGTGCGCACGTTGAGAGGAACGGTCGAGCGGCATCCGGATTTCGGCAGCGCCCGGCTCAATCTGGGCACCGCGCTGCTGCAGACGGGCGCGATCGACGACCCGGGAATGCCGAGGCCGTCTACGACCTCGGCCTCGCGCTCAAGCAGCACGACGAGTTCGATGCGGCGGCCGACGCGCTGCGAACTGCGATGCGGCTCGACGAGAAATTGCCGGAAGCGCCATACACGCTCGGCGTCGTGCTCTGGCAGACGGGGAAGGCCGACGACGCCGTTGCGATGTTTCGCGAAGCCCTCTCCCGTCGTCCCGGGTACGCGGACGCGCACTACATGCTCGGTACGATCTACCGCCAGCGCGGCGATCTCGAGGCGGCGCTCGCCGAGTTTCGCGAGACCACGCGTCTCAATCCCTCGTCGGCCGAGGCCTTCCGCTCGATCGGCCAGGCACTCGCGGCGCTGAAGGATCCCGACGCTGCCGCCGCGGCGCTGAGCGACGCGGAGCGCCTCACGAAAGCGAAGGCCAACGCGCAGGCCGCCGTGTTCGCCATCAACGCCGGCAGGGAGCAATTGCGGGCCAACGACGTCGCAGGCGCGATCGAGCGCTTCCGCGAAGCGATCCATCTCGCGCCGGACAATGCGGAGGCCCACTATCGCCTCTCGCTCGCGCTGCGCCGCCAGGGCGCCCTCACCGAGGCGCGGGCCGAACTGGACACGGCCCGCACGCTCGGATGGCGTTGAACGCGAATCCCAGGCCCGAACGCGAACCCTTTCAACCGCTCGCACCTTTTCAGCCCGTTGAACCCTGCTAACATTCGCCCCATGCGCCCCCTCTGGCGAGCTCGGCTGCTTCGAGCAGCGTTGGCTCTCGTGTGCGGCGCGAGCCTGGCCGCGCAAGCCGCCGCGCCGGGCTTCTCCTTTATCAATGTCGCGCGTGAGGCGGGCCTGAACGACACGATCGTGTTCGGCGGCGTCGAGACCAACAAGTACCTGCTGGAGACGACGGGAACGGGCGTGGCGATGATCGATTACGACAACGACGGCCTGCTCGATCTCTTCTTCGTCAACGGGTCGACGCTCGAAGGGTTCCCGCCGGGCAAGGCGCCGACCAATCACCTCTATCGAAATATCGGCAACCACCGGTTCGAGGACGTGACCGCGGCGGCCGGCCTCGCCGCAAGCGGATGGGGCCAGGGCGCCTGCGTCGGCGACATCGACAACGACGGCCGCGACGATCTCTTCGTCACCTCCTTCGGGCAGAACCACCTCTATCGCAACACGGGCGGCGGGTTCGAGGACGTGACGCGCGCGGCGGGGCTGCAGCAGTCGCGGACGCGCTGGAATACCGGCTGCGCGTTTTTCGATTACGACCGCGACGGCCGCCTCGATCTGCTCGTCGCCAATTACATCGATCTCGATCTCGCGGCCGCGCCGACGCCCGAGTCGGGCCTGTGCCGCTACAAGGGGCTGCGGGTCGCCTGCGGACCGCCGGGCCTCACCGGCGGCAAGAACCTCCTCTATCACAATCGCGGCGATGGTACGTTCGAGGACGTCTCGGAGAAGTCCGGCATCACGCGCGCGAGCGGCACCTACGGCCTCGGCGTCAGCACGTTCGACTTCGACAACGACGGGTGGGTCGACGTCTACGTCGCGAACGATTCGAATCCGAGTGCCGTGTATCGCAACAACCACGACGGCACGTTTACCGACATCGGCGTCAAAGCGGGCTGCGCCTACAGCCAGGATGGCAAGCCGCAGGCGGGCATGGGCGTCGCGATCGGCGACTACGATCGCAACGGCACCATGGACATCTTCAAGACCAACTTCGCCGGCGACACCTCGACGCTCTATGCGAACACCGGCGAATCGCTGTGCGACGACCGCACGTTTGCCGCCGGCATCGGCCTCAACACGCGGTGGCTCGGGTGGGGCACCGCCTTCGTCGATCTCGACAACGACGGCTGGCTCGATCTGTTCCTGACCAATGGGCACGTCTATCCCGAGGTCCGCCAGCTCAAGACCGAAGCCGGCTACGCGCAGCGGAAGGTCGTGTATCGAAACCTGGGCAACGGACGGTTCGCCGACGTCACCGAGCAGCTTGGCGAGCCCGTGACGACGGCGAAGGCCGGAAGGGGCGCGGCGTTCGGCGACATCGACAACGACGGGCAGATCGATGTGGCAATTGCCAACGTCAACGACCTGCCGGATCTCTACAAGCTGAAAGGCGACCCGCGGCATCACTGGATCACGCTGAAGCTGGTGGGGACGACGTCCAACCGCAGCGCGATTGGCGCGCGGGTGCACCTCGTCGCCGGCGACGTGCAGCAGTGGCAGGAGGTGCGCGGCGGCGGCAGCTATCTGTCGCAGAACGACCTGCGCGTCCATTTCGGTCTGGGCGACGCGACGCGGATTGACCGCGTCGAGGTCCGCTGGCCGAACGGCGCGGAGGAGACCTTCACGGGCCTCGAGGTGGACCGGATCCAGACGATGACCGAGGGTCAGCCTGCCGCGACCCGCCAAGGGGACAGCCCCCGTGTGTCGCAAGGACGGGGGACGGCCGTCACCGCGGACGAGGCGCGGACGCTGGCGCTCTCGCACTTCGTCGCCGGACGGCTCGCTGACGCGATTCCGTATCTCGAACAAACCGTCGCGGCGACGCCGAACGACATGCGGATCGTTTACGCGCTCGCGACCGCTTATGCGCAGACGCGCGCGCCGGAGAAGGCCCGCGCGACGATTGCCCGGACCTTCAACGTGCCGCCGGATTCGGCCGCCGCGCATCTGCTCACCGGCCAGATGATGAACCGGCTCGAGCTCGAGGACCTCGCGGAGGCGGAACTGAACGCGGCCGGGCGCCAGGATCCGAAGTTGCCGGAAGTGCATTACCTGCTCGGGCAGATCGCGATCTTCCGATCGCGCCTGGACGAGGGGCTCGCGCTGATGCGCGCGGAGCTGTCGATCAACCCGGCGCACGCGATGGCGATGTATCGCATCGGCGACATCTACGCGCGGCAATCGCACTGGCCCGAGGCAATCGACGCGCTGCAGCGGTCGATCTGGATGAACCCGTATTTCAGCGGGCCCTACATCCTGCTGGGCAAGGCCTACAGCAAGACCGATCAGCTCGCGCTCGCCGAAGACATGCTGAAGCGCGCGATCGAGGTCGATCCCAACAACAAGTCCGCGCACTATCTGCTCGCGCAGGTGCTGCAGCAGGCGGGGCGGGCCGACGAAGCGAAGCGCGAGTTCGCGATCGCCGAGCGCCTGCAGGGCGACAGCAAGTAGCTGTGCATTGGGGTCAGCGCATTGGGGTCTGACCCCGAATGGCGGCGACCACAAGCACATTGGGGTCAGACCTCGCGCGCACCGGGGTCAGACCCCGAACGACGGCGACCACAACCACATTGGGGTCAGACCCCGTGCGCATTGGGTCCGACCCCGAATGACGGCGATTCACAAGCACATTGGGGTCAGACCTCGTGCGCATTGGGGTCAGACCCCGAACGACGGCGACCACACGACCACAAGCACATTGGGGTCAGACCTCGTGCGCATTCGTGCGTATTGGGGTCAGACCCCGAATGACGGCGACCGCAATGTCCGTTCGAGTCCGACGGCTAACCATCCTCTGTTCCCGGCGTGTCGATGGAGTTCTACTACGCTCCGGGGTCAGACCCCAACTCGGCGCCCTCGTGTTCGCCGCGCTAGCGGTGCTGGCGGCGCC
>JABFWM010000491.1 GCA_013362195.1 Acidobacteriota bacterium | reverse complement strand
GATGAACTCGTCGGTGCTGCCCGGGTCGTAGCCGTAGGTGTTCTTCAGGATGGCGAGGAAGCGATTGATTTCGTCGCTGCGCCCGAACTGCTGGCCGGATCCGTTCACCGAGACGCCCGACGGGTTGTCGCGGCGGCCGAAATCGATGTTGCCGAAGAAGAACGCGCGGTTCTGCGCGATCGGGCCGCCGAGGCTGGCGCCGATCTGCTGATCCTTGAACGTCCCGACCCTGGTCCCGTTCGGCGCCTCTCCCACCCACTTCTGATTGCGGCCGAAGTAGTAGCCGGTGCCGCGCAGGTTGTTCGTGCCGCTCTTCGTGATCGCGTTGATGCCGCCGCCGGAGAAGCCGCCCTGCCGCACGTCGTAGGGCGAGACCACGAGCTGCAGCTCCTGGATCGCGTCGAGGCTGATCGGCTGCGATTCGGTCTGGCCGCCGGGCGTGCCGGACGCCGCGAGGCCGAACACGTCGTTGTACACGGCGCCGTCGATCTGCACGTTGTTGTAGCGGTTGTTGCGGCCGGCGACCGAGAGCGCGAGCGGATCCTCGTTCAACCCGGTCGGATTGAAATACGGCGACGTGCGCGCGATGTCGACGATGCTGCGGGAGATCGTGGGAAGGTTCTGGACGGCCTGCGCCGAGATGTTGTCGGCCGTGCCAGCGCGCGAGCTGTCGATGACCGGGCTCTGGGCGACGACGTCCACCGTTTCCGTCACGGTCGCGAGCTGCAGCTTGAAGTCTGCGGCCTTCTGCTCGCCCAGCGCGACGTTGACGTTCTCCTGCTTCTCCGCCTTGAATCCGCTCATGTCCGCGGCGATCGTGTACGGGCCGACGCGGACGTTGAGGATGCTGTAGCGGCCGTCTGCGGCCGACACCGCCTCGTAGCTCGTGCCGGTCGGCGTGTGCACCGCCGTGACGGTGACGCCCGGAAGCACGCCTCCCTGCGCGTCCGTGATCACACCCGCGATGCTGCCCGTCGTCACCGTCTGCGCCGCGGCCGACACCGCGCCCGCCAGCAGGAGACCGAGCACCAACGGCAGGCGCCAAACTGCCCTGGTCCACACTCTCATTTGGTTGTTTCTCCCGACTTCGTGTGTGTGAAGCGACGCTGGATGAATGCGCGAAAAGTATAGCAAGGACGCTATGATCGGACGGTAAAAACAACGGCCGCCAGAGGCGGCCGTCGAAGAGCGTGTGCGGCGTCGCGCGGCGCGCGAACGCGATCTCAACGCGTGTTCGTGCGCGGCGGTGGTTTGAGCGTATACGACGTTCTGTATTTCAGATCGTAGCGCCCGTCACGCTTGACGCGGATCTCTATGGCGCGGCGCTTCTTCGTCGGATCCGGATTGCTGGAGTAGTAACCCAAAACATAGTAGTCGCTGGTTTCCGCATCGATGCGCTTCAGTGCCTTGTCGAAATCGTTCTGGTTCACCACGGCGATACCGCCGGTGAGATCCGCGAGCACGCGCAGGCTCGTCTGGCTCTCGCGAATGTAGTTCTGCCACTCGACCATGTCGACTTTCTCGTCGAGGTCGGGTCCGCCGACCAGACCGCGCGGATCGATGGTGTAGATGGTCGCGTTGGAGCGGTTCGCCTGCCGCGTGACTTCGGCAAGCTCCGACGCGAGATCGGCGGCCGCGAATTCGTTGCTGGTGCGATCGAACGGATTGTAGTTGTTCGAGCTGTTCTCGTCGCCGCCCGGCGCGCTGCAGTTCGCCTGTCCGGGGACCGAGTTGTCGCAGCTCATGCCGAAGCGCTCGGCCTGCGATCGTTCGCGCGACGTCGCAAACGGATTGAAGTCGTAGCCGTTGCTCACGTAGATGAACGCCTTGCGGCGGTTGTGCACCTGCTCGAGGTTCTTCAGCGAGTCGTACACGGTCGAGAACGCGACGTGCGCGCGATAGCGCACCTCGGGCGGCCCCTGCTGCCCTTCCGGGACGTCGATGATGTCGGACGGCTTCAGACCGTTGCCCGCGATCTTGTTCGCCGCTTCGTCGATCCGCTTGCGATCGTAGGTCATGTCGATCGCGATCGACGAGGGACCCGACGACACGATCCCGAACATGTCGCCTTCGTGAATCAGCTCCTTGCCGATCTTCTTGAACAGTTCGCGGATCCGGCCGGTGTTGCGGAAATCGAGATGCAGATCGTCGACGAAAATGAGGAAGATGCGTCCGGACGCGTCGTTGGTCGGCCGCGCCGGCGGCAGCAGGATGCCTTCCTGGACCGGCGGCGGCGGCGCGGCGACGTCGTTCAGGATGCGCCCGCCGTGCGTCAGCACGAAGGTCACGAGGTCCTGCTTGACCCCGTCCTCGTAGACGTCGAAATCGCGCTTCGTCAGGTCGGCCACGAACTGCCCGTCGCTGTTGCGGACGATGACGTCGGTCGTGACGAGATCGACGGTGCGGCGAATGACTTCACGCGGCTGCTGCCCGCTTTGCGGCTGCGGCTGCGCGGGAGGCTGCGGCGTCGACGGCGCGGCCGGTGGAGTGGATGGCGCCGCCGGCTTCTGCGCGCCAGGCGCCGCGACCAGCGTCGCGGACACGGCCAGCGCACCCAAGATCGCCCGCCGGCTCAATTGTGCGGTCATACACATCATTATAAAGGCGCTTCCTGTCGACGGCGCGTTCTCCCGTCAAGGTGCGCCGCACCAGCGCGACCGGATCGGCTTAGGCGTTGTCAGAGCGCGGAGGATGCGCCCTGCTGCTGCGACGGCGGCGGCGTCGGCGGCCCGCGCCGACCTGCGATCGAAGCGCCTCGAACACGCCTTCGTACTGCTCCAGCGCCTGTCGCACTTCTTCGTCCGTGACCCACGCGTCGGGATTAAGACGCTCCGCGCGCGCTTTCAGCTGTTCGCGGGCCTCCTCGTCCATCGAACGCTCGGCAATACGCGCCATCACTTCCGCATAGCGCGCGCGCAGGCGCGCCAGCGCCTCGGATCCGAGTCGCTGGTACGCGGCCGAGGTCCGGTCCACGGCCCCGAGTTCGAGCGGCGCCTGCGGCTCGTCCTCGTCGAAGTCGTCCACGGCATCCGCCGCTGGTCCCTCGACCTCCCCGGACGCGATCGGTGCGAGCTCCGACGGGCGGACAAACGCTTCGCTCGTGTCGGGCGGAGATGGTTCGAACGCGTCCTGCGCCGGCACGGCAGCTCCGTCATCTGACGCGCGGCGTTCCTGGTCCGCCGACGGCGGGGTCGCGTCGATGGGCGGCGAACGCCGCTGGTCGGCGCGGGGAAACGCGCGTCGCTCTTCGCCGAGCGGACGCCGTTCCTTCCGCTTCGCCGCACGACCGGCAAATGCTTCGCGTCCCGGCTCCGCGGGCGCGGCGGCAGGCGCCGGCGTCGCCTTCAGAATGTGCGTCCAGTCGAACTGGACGTCGGGATTGTGTTCCTCGAGCAGCCGGATGGCGTCTTCGTCAATCGCGGATCGGCCGACGCGGACGCCCGGCGGTGTGCGGAACCAGTAGAGGACGCGTGACTGCCCTTTGCCGCGGCGCCGCGCGTTGTGCACGAGCGCCGTCGTCTCGTAGCCGCGACGATCGCGATTGAAGCGAAGGTGTGGCAGGGCCTATTTCCTCTTCTGCGTGCGCGCGGCCTTCTTCGCGGCAGGCTTTGCGCGTCCGCCGCGCGCCTTCGCCGCGCGTGAGGCAGGCGAGGCCTTCCGGGCGGCGGTTCGCGATGAGCTGGCGGCCGAGCGCGACGACGTGGTCGTTCGCACCGCCGGACGCTTGCGCTGCGCCTCGGATTTCGGTTCCGCCTCACGCTCCGCCGCCCGGGCTTCGCGTCCGGCATCGCGCTGCGTGTCCCGATGTACGAGGGTGAACCGCGTCTGGTCGCCAATCGTGTGATAGCTCCAGATTTCCGAAACCGAGACCTGGTTTTCGGTCACGAGCCGCCGCGCGATGTCGACGGTGGTAGCGGGGACGTAGAGGTGAAATGGCACGCGGAGCCGGCCGAAGTGCGCCCACTGCGCCATCGCCTCGAGGTGATTCACCGACTCGCCCGTCTCCACCTCGACCACTCCTTCGAGGCGCTTTCCCCGGTCGGACGAGGTGAGGACCAGGTCGGGGTACATCTGGCCGACGCCGACCTTGACGGGCGCCGCCTGCTCGTCGCCGACATTAATCGCAATGTCGTGCTTCCGTTTCAGCCGGGTCTGGAGCAGCCGGATGATACGGTCGTGTTCGAGCTGCTCCCGAACGGGGCGTACCAGAATCGGACTCACGGAACCTCCGAGTAACCCATAATGCTAACTGATAAGGCTGTCTCATGTATAGAGACCGCCGGGCCCCCAGCCCGACTGCTTGACGGAGATCTCGTTTCACTCCATGATGATGCAGTGATTGCGCCCGCCGAGAGTCATCCGACCGACTCCGCCACCCGCACCATTTTGATAGTGGACGACGATCGCTCGGTGGCGGATACGTTCGCCCGGATGCTGAAGCTCGAGGGCTTCACCGTCGCGACCGCGCTCAGCGCGGAGGCCGGTCTCGAGCTTGCCGATAACGTCCGGCCGCACGCGATTATCCTCGACATGCGCATGCCAATTACCAACGGATTGCAATTTTTGCGTACGATTCGCGCGCGCCCGCATCTGGTGGATGTGCCGGTCGCGATCGTCACCGGCGATTACTTCCTGCCCGATCCCATCCAGAATGAATTGAAGGCCCTCGGTGCGGCGCTTCGCTTCAAGCCGCTCTGGCTGGAAGATCTCATCGCGCTCGCCAAAACCCTGGTCACCGAGTGAACGATCGATTTCTCCGCGCGTGCCGGCGGGAGCCGGTCGACTGCACCCCGGTCTGGTTCATGCGCCAGGCGGGGCGCTACATGGAGGATTATCGGGCGCTCCGGCAGCGCTATTCACTGCTGCAGATCTGCGCGGAGCCGGAGCTGGCCGTGGCGGTCACGCTGCAGCCCGTGGATCTCATCGAGGTCGATGCCGCGATCCTGTTTTCGGATCTGCTCCTCCCCTTCACGCCGATGGGCCTCGACTTCGATTTCGTGAAGGGCGAAGGGCCGTCGATCGCACATCCCATCCGTCACGCGTCCGACGTGCGGCGGCTCCGCGTGTTCGACCCGCGGCAGGCGCTCGCGCACGTGTTGACGACGATCCGGATGCTGCGGTGCGAGCTGGCGGATCGCGTGCCGCTCATCGGATTCGGCGGCGCGCCGTTCACGATGGCGTCGTACGCGATCGAAGGGGGCCCCTCGACGACGTACGCGAAAACCAAGGCGTTCATGTACGCGCAGCCCGAGGCCTGGCACGACCTCTGCGGCCGCTTTGCGGCGGTCATGTCGGAGTATCTCGTGGCACAGATCGAAGCCGGCGTCGAAGCGGTGCAGATCTTCGATTCGTGGGCCGGACAGCTCTCGCGCACCGACTATCGCGAGTTCGCGCTGCCCTACAGCCGCCGCATCTTCGAGGCCATCGCCGGCAAGGGCGTGCCGATCATTCATTTCGGGGTCGGGACGACGGCGATTCTCCCCGACCTCGCCGCGGCCGGCGGCGACGTGATTGGCGTCGACTGGCGGTTGCCGCTCGACGAGGCGTGGGAGCGCATCGGCGCCGATCGCGGCATCCAGGGCAATCTCGATCCGACGCTGCTGCTCGGGCAGCCCGATCGGCTCTTCGACGCCGCCGCCGACGTCCTCCGGCGCGCCGGGGGACGGCCCGGTCATGTGTTCAATCTCGGACATGGCGTCCTCCCGAACACGCCGCTCGAGAACGTCCAGGCCCTGGCGAAGCACGTGCACGCGTGGCGAGCGTAAGTGGCCACGCTCACGGCTCGAGGCGCAAGCGCTCACGGTAGCGTAGGGCGGTCTGGCTTATGGCGAGCGCCGACGTCGTCATCATCGGCGGCGGAATCACGGGACTCACCGCGGCGTACGAAGCGCATCGCCGCGGAGTCCGGCCGATCGTCCTGGAAGCGTCGCCGCGGACGGGCGGGCTGATCGCGACCGAGCACGTCGACGGCTTCACCATCGAAGCGGGCCCGGATTCGATCCTCGCCCAGAAGCGCGCCGCGCTCGACCTCGTTCGCGAACTGGGGCTCGGCGATCAGATCCTGCAGGTCCGCCCGCCGGGCGGCGCGTTTGTCCTGAGCGGATCGCGTCTCTTCAGGCTCCCCTCCCCGTCTCGCCTCGGCCTGCCGCTCACGTGGCGCGCGCTCGCCGGCTACAATCTCCTGCCCTGGCCGGCGCGCGTGCGCATGGCCATGGAACCGCTGGTTCGTGCGCGCCGATCGCAGGATGACGAATCGATTGGATCGTTTTTCCGGCGGCGGTTCGGCGCGTCGACAGTGGATCTCATCGCGCAGCCGCTGCTCGGCGGCATCCACGCCGGCGACATCGAACGACTGTCGATGCGCGCGCTCTTTCCGCGATTGCTCGACGCCGAGCAGTCGCGCGGACGCGTGCTGGAGATGCGGGGCGCTGACGCGGCCGATCCGCAGCAGCCGCCCGCGGACGTCGGGTTCAGAAGCCTGCGCGACGGCATGAGCGCGCTGGTCCGCGCGATCGAGCAGCATCTGCCGGAGACGTCGATTCGGCGCTCCAGCCCCGCGGATCGCCTCGAGCGGACCGCGAGCGGGTGGCGCGTCGCCTCCGGCGGCGACGCGTTCGAGGCGCGCGCCGTGATCGTCGCGGCGCCCGCATTCGTCGCGGCGCGGCTCTTTGCGCCGCTTGACGACGAGGCGTCGCGCCTGTGCGCCGAGGTCCCGTATGTCTCGACGGCCAGCGTGGCGCTGGCATGGCCGCGGCCAGCGATCGCGCACCCGCTCGCCGGCACCGGGTTCGTGGTCGCGCGGCGGGTCTCCGACGTCCGCATCACCGCGTGCACGTGGGTGTCATCGAAATGGACACACCGCGCGCCGGACGACGTGGCGCTGCTGCGCGCGTTCATCGGCGGCGCCCACGACCCCGGGGTCGTCGATCTGGACGACGAGGAGATCGCGCGCATTGCGCGCACCGACCTGCAGCGGGTGCTCGGGATCGGGGCGGCGCCGGTGCTCACCCGCGTCTATCGATGGCGGAACGCCGGTGCACAGCATCAGGTCGGGCAGCTCGCGCGCGTGGCCGCGATCGAAGGGCGGCTCGCCCGCCATCCCGGACTGCTCGTCGCCGGCAGCGGCTTTCGTTCGGTCGGCATTCCCGACTGCATCGCGGACGCGCGCGCCGCCGCGGCACGGTGTACGATAGCCGGATGACGAGAACGATGCGGGCGGCGGTGCTGGTGTGGACGCTGGCCGGTGTCACGGCCATCGCGCAGCAGCCACCCGATGTGGCAAAGGTTCTCGCCGACATCCGCGCCAGGGACACCGGACAGCTGGCGGTCTCCGAGGAAGACGGACGGTTTCTGCGTCTGCTGATTGCCGCCACGAAGCGCAAGCGCGCGCTGGAGATTGGCGGCGCCAGCGGCTACGGCGCCATCTGGATGGGACAGGCGATGCGCGAAACGGGTGGAAAGCTCGTCACCATCGAGTACGACCCGGCGCGCGCGAAGGAGCTCGCGGCGAACATCCAGCGCGCCGGCCTCACCGACGTGGTGCAGGTCGTCGCCGGCGACGCGTTCGCGGAGATTCCGAAGCTTCCCGGCACCTTCGACTTCGTCTTTCTCGACGCGTGGAAGAAGGATTACAAGCGCTTCCTGGATCTGGTGTATCCGCGGCTCGATCGAGGCGGCCTGTTCACGGCCCACAACGTCGTGAACAAGCGCAACGAGATGGGTGATTTCCTGGACGCGATTCAACGCAATCCCGCTCTCTGGACGACGATCGTGTCGCCGTCCGGAGAGGGAATTTCGCTGTCGT
>JABFWM010000441.1 GCA_013362195.1 Acidobacteriota bacterium | reverse complement strand
GCCTGCAGCGCGAAGTTCGGATGATTGAGGACGTTGAACGCCTCGATTCGGAACGTCGCGTAGCGTCCGCCGGTGACGTCGAAATTCTTGCTCAGGCCGAGATCCAGGTTCCAGTACTTCGGCCCATGAAGGATCCCGACGCCCGAGTCACCGAACTGCCCCGGCGGCGCGGACTGGAAGCAGCTGATATCGATCCACACGTCGTCCACGCCGGCGCCCGGGACCGCGCCGTTGCAGACGCGGTTCGGCCGCTCGAGCGAACGGGTGGCCTGGAGCGACTGCCCGGCGCCGTCGTAGACGGTGAGGGCGAGCCCGCTGTGCGCCTGGAAGATGCCGTTGAGGATCCAGCCGCCCAGCACCGCGTTGGCCGGCGCGCTCGCGTCGCTGCCGTAGCGGCGGCCCTTGCCGAACGGCAGCTCGTAGATCGTCGCCAGGCTGACGTTGTGGCGCATGTCGTACGGCGAGCGCCCGTAGTCTTTCCGCGGGTTGGAGCTATCGAGGTAGTAGTAGCCCTGACCCGCGGTCTGGCCCCAGCCGACGCCGTAGTAGCCGACGTTGTCGCTGAGCGACTTGCTGTAGGTGTAGGACGCGAGGAACTCGAGCCCGTCGGTCGGACGCTGCCGCAGGCTCGCCTGCAGCGCGTCGTAGGCGCCGACGCCGATCGAGTTCGTGCCGCTGGTGACGCCGATGTTCGGGTTCAGATCGTGGAGCGGGCGCCGTTCGTCGATCGGCCGCCACGTGTCGACGGGCCCTGGATCCGGTTCCGGCTGATTGAAGTCGAACGGCACGACCATGTGGCTCGAGCGGCTGCCGACGTAGCCGACCTGGGCGGACAGCGCGTCGGTCAGCTTGCGCTCGAAGAACACGTTCCACTGCCTGGTCAGCTGCGGCCGGAGATCGGGCGCGAAGATCCGGTAGAGCGTGCCGGCGCCGCCGTTGACGTTGGGCACGATGTCCGAGAAGCCGGCCGCCGCGGTGCCGGCGCCGGTCGTGGCGTCGAAGACGCGGCGGCCTTCGAAGTTGAAGGGCGGGTTCTGCGTGAGCCGGAGGTTCTTCCCGGTGCCCTCCATGTACTGCACGATCCCGAACGCGCCGCGCACGACCCAGTCCGTCGTCGGCGTCCAGGCGAAGCCGACGCGCGGTTCGAACCCGCCGTAGTACGGATCGAACAGCGCGCGGCTCGCGCCGTTCTGGCCCGCGAGCACCAGCTGGCCAGTCCTGAGGTCGATATTCGATTGACGGTTGTCCTTCTCGACCCACGGCGACGTGTACTCCCACGTCATCCCGAGGTTCAGCGTCAGGTCGTTGCGCACGCGGAAATCGTCCTGCCCGTAGACCGCGACGCGATGTCCCAGCTGCATGAACGGCTCGACGAGGCCGCCGCGCCCCTTGGCCGCCACTTGATCGAGGAGAAAGTCCGAGAAGGCAAAGCCGGTGAACGCGCCCGAGTACTCGAAGTGGCCGAGGATGCCTTCGTTGCCCGAATACGAGAAGCCCTGGCGCTGATACAGCCAGCGGCCGCCGAACTTCAGCTGATGGCGCCCTTTGAACCACGAGTATTTTTCCGTCAGCTGATAGCTCTTGATGTTGTTGAACTCCGAGCCGCCGGCATCGCCGAAGCCGTAGTCGCCGATGTTGAACCCGCTCAGCCCGTTGATCGTCTGGTCGCCCGGAATGCCGACGCTCGCGTTCGCCTTGCCGATGCCGGCCCAGTCGGTGGGGATGGTCTGAAACTTCACGTGCGTGAAGCCCACCAGCAGCTCGTTGAGCGCGGTGGCCGACAGCGTACGGTTCCAGTTGAAGGCGAGGCCGAGAAACGGCGAGTCGTTCGTCGCGATCAGGTTGCTCTCGATCGGCGCGCGTTCCGGTTCGGACGTGAAGTGCTGGTACGACACGCGTCCGAACATGCGATCGTGATCCGACATGTTCAGGTCGACCTTGAAGTCGCCCTGGTGCACGCGCTGCTTGTCGGATGACGGGGCCACGAGATTCTGGCGGGCCGGTTCGGCAGCGGATAGAGCCGCTGGTTCGCGAGCACCGCGCGCGCAATCGGACTGAAGCGGCTCGCCGGAATGACGTTGCCGGGGAACGGCTGTCCGGTGAGCGGGTCGCGGATCGCGACGTTCACGCTCGAAAAGTCACCGGCGCGCCAGGACTCCGGGGCGATGCTGCGCACGAGCTCGCCGGGGCGATCGCGCAGGAACCCCTGATAATCGCCGAAGAAGAACATCTGGTTGCGGACGAGCGGGCCGCCCAGCGTCGCGCCGAAGATGTGCTGCGACAGCTTCGCCTTCTGCGCCGCCGGGGTGACGCGATTGTTCTCCCACGTATTGGCCGCCAGCTTGCTGTCGCGCCAGTACTCGAAGGCGTTGCCGTGGAATTCATTCGTCCCCGACTTGATGACGCTGCCAATCAGCGCGCCCGCCACGTTACCGAACTCCGCGGAGTAGTTGTTGGTCTCGACGCGCACTTCGGCCAGCGCGTCGGGACTCGGCTGGTAGGGCAGGAGATTGTCTATCGGCTCGTTCATGTCGACGCCGTCGAGCATGTAGTTGTTCTCCTGCTCCCGCTGTCCGTTCACGTAGGGGCGCCCCGAGCCGAAGTTCTTCGGTTCGGTGAAGCTGTTCGGATCCGGCGTCGAGACGCCGGGCATCAGCAGCGCGAGCTGCGAGAAGTTCCGACCGTTGAGCGGCATGCCGCGGATGGTGGTCTCCGAGACCACCTCGCCGACGACCGCGTTCTGGGTCTGCAGGATCGGCGTGATCCCGGTGACCTCCACCGTCTGCTCGAAGCCTGACTGCATCGTGATGTCGACGCGGGCGTTCTGCCCGGATTCGAGCGGGATGGCGTTGGTTTCGTTGACCTGGAACCCTTGCGCCTGCGCGCGGAGGCGGTACGAGCCGATGGGCAAGGCGGAGATGGTGTAGAGGCCCTGGTCGTTGCTGCGGGCCGTGTAGGTGACCTGCGTCGCGATGTTCGTCGCGACCACTTCGACGTTGGGAACGGGCCTGCCGTCGGCGCCGCTGATGGTCCCGGTGAAGCTCGCGAAGTGCGTCTGCGCGCCGAGCGAGACGCCGCCCGCGATCCCCATCAACAGCAGTGCCGCTCCGAGCCTGAACGTGTTCATGGAGCGCCCTCCCGACAACACACATTAACGGGACAGCCGTTGGGTCAGGACGAGACTTCCTCAGTCTGCGCCGTAGTAGCGCCACCGTCGCGGCAAAGTCAAGGGATTTCACCGGTGGGGCGCGCGGGGCAGCTCTGCAGGGTGGCGCGCGCCGCGGCGCCGCGCGCGGGCTCGCTTGCCACGCGTCCTGCGGCCCGATATCCTCTCGCCGCGCACGCGCACCCGCGCGCTGCAGTGGAGGCGTCGCTCATGCATCCGACAGACACCGCATCCCGTCGATCGATCGTCACATCCCTGTTCGGCGCCATCGCCGCCGCTGCCGCCGGACTGTTCGGCACCGCGCACGCGCAAACCAGCGATACCGCAAAGAAGACGTCGACCGATGACGCGGCGCCCGGCAGCGCACCGCCGCTCTTCTCGTCCTGGGTCACCTACGGCGGGCTGGTCTTCATCGCCGGCAAGGGCGAACACGGCCCGGGCGACATCACCGTGCATACGACGTCGGTGCTGAACCAGCTCGAGGCCGAACTGAAAAAGGCCGGCTCCTCGATGGACAAGGTCCTGAAGGTGAACGTCTACCTGCACGATCTGCGCGACTACGACGCGATGAACGCGGTGTTCCGCGGCCGCTTCGGCCCGAACCCGCCGGTGCGGACGACGATCGCGGCGTACGGCGGCGTGCCCGGCGCGTCACTCGTCGAGATCGACTGCATCGCGGCGCGGTGAACGGGCCGGGTCTGAAGACCCGGCGTCGTGCAGCGGTGGGCGGCCGACCGCTGGGGGGCGGGTGTTCAGACCCGCCGGAGTGAGGAGTGGCGACATGTGGACCCGAAGACGTTTTCTCGAAACCGCGTCGGCGCTCCCGCTCGTGGGAGGGTTCATCGGCGCGGACGCCGTGCCGCGTGACGCTCGCGACGATGCCGGGGCGCGCGGCAAGCGCCGCGACTTCTTCCGCGAGCTGGGCGTCCGCCCGTTCATCAACGCGGCCGGCACCTACACCGCCATGACCGCTTCGCTGATGCCGCGCGAAGTGATGGACGCGATCGCCTACGCCTCCGAGCAGTACGTGATGCTCGACGAGCTCCACGACAAGGTCGGCGAACGGATCGCGGCGCTCGTCAAGAGCGAGGCGGCCATGGTCACGTCGGGCGCCGCCTCCGCGCTCACGCTCGGAACCGCCGCCGTGCTGACGGGAACGGACCGCCAGAAGATCATCGATCTCCCCGATCTCACGGCGATGAAGAGCGAGGTCATCATCCAGAAGGCGCACCGCTTCGGCTACGACCACGCGATCCGCAATTGCGGCGTGCGGCTCGTGGAGGTCGAAACGCGCGACGATCTCGAGCGGGCGATCACCGACAAGACCGCGATGATGGCGTTCTACAACAACAACAACAAGGAAGGGCGGATCCCCGACGAAGAGTTCGTGCAGCTGGGAAAGAAGCACGCGATCCCCACCTTCAACGACGCCGCCGCCGACGTGCCGCCGGTCGAGAATCTCTGGAAGTACACGGCGATGGGGTTCGATCTGGTGACCTTCTCCGGCGGCAAAGGCCTGCGCGGGCCGCAGAGCGCGGGCCTGCTGCTCGGCCGGCGCGATCTCATCGCCGCCGCGCGCCTCAACGCGCCGCCGAACGGCAACACCGTCGGCCGCGGCCTGAAAGTCAACAAGGAGGAGATGCTCGGCATGCTGGTCGCGCTCGAGCTCTACCTCCAGAAGGACCACGCGGAGGAGCGGCGCGAATTCGATCGGCGCGCGGAAACGATCCGCAGCAGCGCCGCCGCGCTGACGGGCGTCACGGCCGAGGTCTTCGTGCCCGAGGTCGCCAACCACGTGCCGCACGTGCGGATCTCCTGGAACGCCGCCGCCCGCGGCATGACCGCCGCCGACGTGGTGAAGACGCTTCGCGACGGCGACCCGTCCATCGGGACGCGCGCCGACGGCGACGCGCTCGTCGTCGGCGTCTGGATGATGCGGCCGGGCGAAGACAAAATCGTCGCCCGCCGGCTGCGCGACGTCCTGGACCGCAAACCGCGCGCTACAGCCAGCGCTTCAGCCAGTCCCATGCCTCCGCCTGCATATCGAGATTGAATTCGTGCGGCGCGTCGTAGAGCCGGCACCGTTGCCGGTCCGGCGCGCCCGCCTTCGTGTAACACCGTGCGATCTTCTCGAACGCCGCCGTGACGCCTTCGGGCGCGAACAGGCGATCCTGCGAACCGTTGATCACGAGCAGCGCGCGCGGCGCGACGAGCGCCGCGAAATCCGGGAAGTCCATGTAGCGGTACAGGCCGTTGATGTGGAACGAGAAGCCGATGGTGTTGACGACGTGCTGCTTGATCTGCGACGCGAACGACGTCATCCAGCCGACGTCGACGGCTGCCTTGATGCGCGGATCGAGCGCGGCGAGCACGTACGTCCGATAGCCGCCCATCGACAGGCCGACGCAGCCAAGCCGGCTGCGATCCACTTCCGGCCGCGACGCGAGGTAGTCGAGCGTCCGGATGTCATCCCAAATCAGCACGCCGGGCCAGGTGATGCCGGCGGTGAAGAGGCTGCGCGCCATCAACGATTCGTTCTGCGACGCCCGCGCATTGAAGGCGCGGATGTCCGGCTCGCTCATCGACAGCGGCCGTTCCCGATACGCGGCCGGGTCATCGTCCAGGAGCATCCGGCGCTCGCCCCAATAGAACGCGTCGATGGTGATGACGACGTAGCCGCGGCGGGCGAGCTCCGCGGCGATGCTCTTGCCGCCGTAGGCGCGCTGCTTGAAAGAGGTCAGCCAGGGATGCTCCTGGTCGTTCTCGACGATCTTCTCCTTGCCCCAGAGATACACGCCGTCGTGGCTGTGCAGCGCCACGATCCCCGGCGCCGGAAGCGGCGCATTCCTGGGGATGAGCACGGACGCAGGCACGCGCAGATCCGGTGTCGTCTGAAACGTCAGGTATTCCTCGGTATAGTCGCCCCTGTCCGTTCGTCGGATGATCTGCGGCTGCGGCGCGACGGCGGGCGGCGCATAGAAGAGCCGCTCGAAGACTTTCGCGCGTGCGTTCGGCTGCCAGCTCGCGAGGCTCTTGAAGGCGGGTTGCAGGAACGACAGTTCGAGCGGCGAATGGTCCGCCTGCGCCTGCACGAACCGATACATGTTCCCGATGTCGGATGCGCCAGGCGCGGCAGGTTGTTCCCACCCGTCCGCGCGTGGCGTGGCCGGCGGCCTCGCGGGCGCCGCGCCCAGCAGCAGCCCGGGGACGGCGCGTCCGCAGAACTGTCGTCGTGAAATCGGCATATCGTCCTACCACCACCATGCACGCGAGAAGATCGCCTGAGATCAGGAGGTCGCGCGGTTTGCCTTGTTGTATCAAATTCTCCCGATCTGGTGTGCTCTCGCGATCGCCTGCGTTGAACACGGGCGAACGCGCGCACCTGACGCATCGACGCGGTGTTCTCGCCGCGGGGTGTGTGCTTGCGGCGCTGGCCTTGCGCCTGTCGAACGCGGCGGCTGCTTCACATGCGCCGCTGGTGCGCTATGAAGGCACGACGCTCTCGATGGGGTGCGTCTACGCGATCGAGGCCTATGGATCCAGCGACGCCGTCCTGCGGCGGATCGTGTCCGAGGCGTTCGCCGAAGTCGATCGCATCGATCGGGTGATGAGCAATTACAAGCAAGACAGCGCCCTGTCGCGGATCAACGTAGAGGCAGGTCGCCATCCGGTCACGGTCGATCCCGAGCTCTTCGACTTCATCGCCGCCGCGATGCGCTACAGCCGTGAGTCCGGCGGCGCGTTCGACATCACGGTCGGGCCGCTGATGAAGGCATGGGGATTCTTCGGCGGCGACGGGCGAATGCCGGCCGGCGAGGAGCTGGCCGCGGCGCGGCGCCACGTCGGCAGCCGGCATGTGATCCTGAACGCGCGCGCGCGAACGGTCGCCTTCGACGATCCGGGCGTCGAGCTCGATCTCGGAGGCATCGCGAAAGGGTATGCCGTCGATCGCGCCGCGGCGCTGCTGAGGGGACAGGCCGCGGCCGCGTTGATCAGCGCCGGCGGCAGCACCATCTACGGGCTCGGCGCCCCGCCGGCACGCGACGGCTGGGACGTCGCCATTCAGGATCCCGCCGACGGCCGCAAGGTCGCCATGACCGTGCAACTGCGCGACCGTGCGCTGTCGGTGGCCGGCACATCGGAGAAGTCGTTCGAGGCGGGCGGCGTGCGGTACGCGCACATCATGGATCCGCGCACCGGCCGTCCCGTGCAGGGCATCCTGAGCGTCGCGGTCCTCACGCGCACCGGCACCGCCGGCGACGCGCTCGACGATGCCCTGTTCGTGCTCGGCCCGGACGGCAGCCGCCGTTATCTCGAGACGCTGACGGAGACGGACGCGCTGTTCTTTCTTCCAGCCGGCGAGCACGGTTGGCGATTGATTCGCGAGTCGCGTCGCTGACGCCGGGTCTGAAGGTACGTCAGGTATCGCGTCGCGGAGGCCGGGTCCGAAGACCCGGCCTCCGTACGGCAGGTGTAGGGCGGGTCTTCAGACCCGCCGACTATCTGCGATCCAGATCGATCACCGCGTAGGTGGAGAGCGTCGGCACCGAGAACTCGGTCGCATCGGCGGCCGCCACGTAGTCCTGCAGGGCGACCGGTCCCGCGCCGTCGACGCGCGCGGTGGCTTCGCGATAGGCGCCGCGCAGGC
>JABFWM010000031.1 GCA_013362195.1 Acidobacteriota bacterium | reverse complement strand
AACGTGATGCGCACCGTCGTGGCGGGGTTCGGCAACGTGCTGCGGGGCGACGATGGCTTCGGCGTCGAGGTGGTGCGTCGCCTCGAGCGCCAGGGCCTCTGCGAAGGCGTGCGCATCGTCGATGTCGGCATCGCGGGCTTTCAACTGATGCACGAACTGTTCGAGCGCTGCGATCGGCTGGTGATCGTGGACGCGATGCGGCGGGGCGGAGCGCCCGGATCGATTTACGTGTCCGAGGTGACAGCGGTGGAGATCGCGCCGGATGCAGACATGCACGCGACGGTTCCGTCGCAGGCCCTTGGATGGGCGAAGGCGGTCGGCGTGCTGCCGCCGCGCGTCGTGCTGATCGGGTGCGAGCCGGCGGTCGTCGACGAGTTGACGATGGCGCTGTCGCCCGCGGTCGAGGCCGCCGTGGAGCCGGCCCTGGAGCGGATCCGCGAGCTGGTGGCGAAGCGCGAGACGGGCCAGCCGGATCCCAGCGCGCGTCCGGCGTAGAGGAGGCGCGCACCACATGGCGCAATTGTTCGCACCGCGCGCCGACGTCATTCTGCGTGCCGCGATCGTCGCGGCCGCCGCCCTCGTCATCGTCATACCCGGTGCGCTGTGGGCGTGGGCGCGCGGCCCGGCGGCCACCGGGCAGTACCAGGTGTATCGCCAGCCGATCCCGTTCGCCCATCCGCTTCACGTCAACGCTTTGAAGATCGATTGCCGCTACTGCCATGCCGGCGCCGAGCGGACGTCCATGGCCGGCCTGCCGCCGACCAAGGCGTGCGTGCCGTGCCACTGGGAGAGCCTGGTGCAGTCGGCGCTGTTCGCGCCGGTGCGCGACAGCCTCGCCACCGGCCGGCCGATCCCGTGGCGGCGCGTCACGCGCGTCCCGGATTTCGTGTTCTTCGATCACTCGGCGCACGCGCGTGCGGCCGTGGCCTGTCAAACGTGTCATGGCCCCGTCGATCTGATGCCGGAGGTGTATCAGGCGGCGCCGCTGACGATGGAGTGGTGTGTCGACTGCCATCGTGAGCCCGAGCGACACCTCGCGACCATCGCCGTCGGCAGCAGCGGATGGCGGCGATCCGATATCGAGGGCGGAGCGGAACTGGCGGCGCGGTACGACGTGCGGCGATTGACGTCCTGCACGATCTGTCATCGATGAGGGGGCGCATCAGGTGAGCGTGTCGCGCGACGAGATGGCCCGGCGGCTTGGCATCGATCCATCGATCGAGAGCGCGACCCGCCGTCGCTTCGTGAAGCTCCTCGGCGCCAGCGCCGCGCTCGCCGGACTGGACGGCTGCACGCGCATGCCGGCCTCGAACATCCTTCCGTATGTCGATCAGCCGGAGCTGACGCCCGGCGTGCCGCAGTACTACGCGACCTCGATGGTGCTCGACGGGTTTGCCACCGGGCTGCTCGTCGAGAGCCACGAAGGACGTCCGACCAAGGTGGAAGGCAATCCCGACCACCCGGCCAGCCTGGGTGCGGCGGGCGTGTACGAGCAGGCGTCCGTGCTGCAGTTGTACGACCCGCACCGCGCATGGCAGGTACGGCACGAAAAAAGCGCTGCGAGCTGGAGCGAGCTGGCGGCCGCGCTCGCGCCGGCGAGCCTTCGATCCCGTGTTGGCGCGCGCGGCGAACGCCTGGCGCTGCTGCTCGAGCCGACGTCGTCGCCGCTCGAACGCGAGCTGATCGATCGTGTCCGCGGCCTGTACCCCGCGGCGCACGTGCACTTCTACGCGCCGCTCGGACTGCTGGCCGATGCGTTCGTGCCGCAATACGACCTCCGCGAGGCGGACGTCATCGTCGCGATCGACGCGGACTTTCTCGCGAGCGGTCCCTTTCACCTGCGACGCGCGCGCCAGTTTGCGGAACGGCGGCGGCCGGAGTCCGCCCGCGGCATGAGCCGCTGCTATGCCATCGAGGCGTCGGTGACGCCAACCGGCATGGCGGCCGATCACCGATTTGCGATGCGGCCGGGCGAGTTGGTGCCGGTGCTGGAGCGATTGTCAGGGGCGCTTGGTGGGGCGACGAGCGGCACGAGCCAGTCCGCTTCCGGTGACGCGTGGATCGCGTCGATCGCGCGCGACCTTCGCGCGCACGCCGGACGCAGCGTCGTGATCGCCGGACCATACCTGCCGTACCGGGCACAGGCGTTGGCGGTCCAGATCAATCAGACCCTGAAGAACGTCGGCCGGACGATCTGGTTCACCCGGTCCACGCTCCTTGGCGCCGGCGATCCGCGTGCGTCGCTGGGACCGCTCGTGGACGCGCTGCGCGCCGGCCAGATCGACACGCTCATCTGCGCCGGCGGGAATCCAGCCTATGCGAGCGCCGCCGGACACGATCTGGGCGGCCTGCTCCGTCGCGTGCGACAGAGTGTCTACCTGGGACTCTACGAAAACGAAACCGCGCGTGAGTGCACGTGGATGGTGCCGGCCTCGCATTATCTGGAGCACTGGGGCGACGCGCGTGCGTACGACGGGACGCTGTCGCTCGTGCAGCCGCTCATCGAGCCCTTACACGGCGGCAAGACAACGAGTGAGCTGCTGTCGCTCGTGCTCGGCGCGCCGGACGCACGCAGCTACGATCTGGTCCGCGAGTCGTGGCGCCGCGGCGGCGGCATCGGTACCGGCGCGGAGTTCGACGACGGTTGGCGCCACGTGCTCGGACGAGGAGTGGTCGACGGGTCCGCATTCGCGCCGGAATCATCGCCGCCCCCGGCGGCTGCCGCCGCCACACCGGCCATCGACTCCGGAACGATGGACATCGCCTTCCGGCCGCACGCTCGTGTACACGATGGCACGTTCGCGAACAACGCGTGGCTGCAGGAGCTGCCGGATCCGATCACGACGCTCACCTGGGAGAACGCCGCCCAGATCAGCCCGACGACGGCGCGCCGCCTCGGTATCGTCGACGGCGACATCCTCGCACTTCAGGCGGCAGGGCGAAGCGTTCGCCTTCCCGCCGTCGCGATCGCCGGACATCCGGACGACGCGGTGACGGTTCATTTCGGGTACGGCCGCGACGGCGCGGAACGCGTCGCGCGCGGCCTCGGCGTCAGCGTCTATCCGGTGTGGCCGGGCGACCGGTTTTCGACGCGCGCGAACGTCTCGCGAGTCGCTGATGCACCGCGACGCGATCTGGCGATGACGCAAACGCACCGGACGCTCGAGTCCTCGGCCCCGGCGCGCCTCGTGACACAGCAGGAATACGCACAATTACCCCCGTCGCCTCGCCGGCGCATGTTGACGCTGTACGAGCCGGCCGTGTCGCTTCCGGATCCGCCCGCGCCGACGCAGTGGGGCATGACGATCGATCTCGGCGCGTGCATCGGGTGCGGGGCCTGCACGGTCGCGTGTCAGGCCGAGAACAACGTGCCGGTGGTGGGCCGCGAGGACGTGCGTCGCGGCCGCGAGATGCACTGGCTGCGCATCGACTGGTACGCGCCTGCGGACGGCCAGCCGTCGTCACTGAGTCAACCGATGCTGTGCCAGCACTGCGAGAAGGCGCCGTGCGAGTACGTCTGTCCGGTCGAAGCGACCGTGCACAGCCGCGACGGGTTGAACGAGATGATCTACAACCGGTGCGTCGGCACGCGCTTCTGCTCGAACAACTGCCCCTACAAGGTGCGGCGCTTCAACTGGTTCGACTATAGCGAGAAGCTCACCGACGGCGAGCAGCTGGTGCAGAACCCCGACGTGACCGTGCGCGAGCGCGGGGTGATGGAGAAGTGCACGTTCTGCGTGCAGCGGATCCGGCAGGCGGAGATTGCGGCGCGAGTGGCGGGCCGGCCGCTGCGGTCGACCGATGTCGAGACGGCGTGCCAGCAGGCATGCCCGACGCGCGCGATCGTCTTCGGCTCCATCGCCGAGCCGGGCAGTGAAGTGGCGCGCGAACGCGCCAGCCCACGTGCGTACGCGGTGCTGGAGGATCTCGGCACCGAACCGCGTGTGCTGTACCTTGCGCGCGTGCGCAACCCCAACCCTGACATCGAGCGACGCTCGTGACGCGCGACCGGCCGACCGTCGACGCGGCACCTCGAACCGATCCGTCCAGCGCTGGCGGAGATCCTGCGTCGGTGGACGTCGCTCTCGCGCCGCTGGATCGCACGCCCGGGCTCTGGATCGTCCTCGTCAGCGCGTGCGCGCTGGGAACGCTCGTCTGGATCGTGTCGATTGCCTATACGGTCGGCGTGGGCATTGGCACGTGGGGAAACAACGTCCCTGTCGCGTGGGCCTTCGGGATCATCAACTTCGTCTGGTGGATCGGCATCGGTCATGCCGGAACGTTCATCTCCGCCTTCCTGCTGCTCCTCAATCAGCCGTGGCGCGCGTCGATTGGCAGGATGGCGGAGGCGATGACGGTCATCGCGCTCGCCATCGCGGCGACGTTTCCACTGCTGCACCTCGGACGGCCGTGGTTTGCCCACTGGCTGGTGCCGTATCCGTCCACGATGGGGGTGTGGCCGAACTTCAAGAGCGCGCTGCCGTGGGACGTCGCGGCGATCGCCTCCTACTTTCTCGTGTCGGTGGTGTTCTTCTACCTCGGTCTGGTGCCCGATCTCGCGACCGCGCGGGATCGGCTCGACGGACGCCTCCGGCGACAGATCTATGGCGTGTTCGCGCTGGGGTGGAACAGCGCCGGCCGGCAGTGGCGGCGCCGGCGCGCCGCCCTGAAGATGATCGCGGCCGTCGCCGCCATGCTCGTGGTGTCCGTGCACAGCATCGTGAGCCTGGATTTCAGCATCGCGCAGGTCTCCGGCTGGCACTCGACGCTGTTTCCGCCCTACTTCGTGATCGGCGCGATCTACTCGGGTCTCGCGATGGTGCTCGCGCTTGCCGTGCCGATCCGGAGGGCCTACCGGCTCGAGCGCATCATGACGCTCGATGATCTCGAGCGGCTGTCGACACTGCTGCTCACCGTCGGCCTGCTGCTCGCGTACTGCTACGTCGTTGAACTGTTCCTCTCGTCGCAGAGCAGCGACCCGCGCGAACGCGCCATCCATCTCGTGCACTGGCCCTTCGGTCCCTACGCCCGGATGTACTGGACGATGCTGGCGCTCAACGTCGGCGCGCCGCAGCTCTTCTGGTCACGACGGCTGCGCCGGAACACCACGGCGCTCTTCGGCGCATCGATCGCTATCCTGATCGGCATGTGGCTGGAGCGCTTCGTCATTGTCGTGTCATCGCTGTCGCGCGACGGGCTGCCTGCGCACTGGCATGACTACACGCCCACGTGGGTCGACGCGGGCCTGCTGCTCGGATCGCTCAGCGTGTTCGGCCTCTGCTTCCTCTTGTTCCTGCGCTTCGTGCCCCCGGTCGCCCTCAGCGAGCTGCGCCGGGATCGCTTCGAGCACACGGAGAGGCACGCGTGAAGGTGTTCATCGAGTTCGGCGCTCCGGACGATGCGCAGCGGGCGATCGAGACGTTGCGGGCCCGCGGCTACCACGACATCGAAACGTACTCGCCGTTTCCTCTGACCAGCGAGGACGCGCACGCGCCGCGGGGCTCGTTCCTCCTCGCGGTCGCCGGGTTTTTCGGCGGATTGATCGCGCTCGGCGCGGCGTATGCGATCCAGTGGTACGCCAACGTCGAGTCGTACCCGTTGAACATCGGCGGGCGTCCGGCGCACGCGGTGCCGGCGTTCGTCCCGGCCGTGTTCGAGTCGATCTGCCTGTTTGGCGCTGTTGGTGTATTCGTCGGATTCCTGCTGCTCGAGCGGCTGCCGCGGCTGTGGCAGCCGGTGTTCGAGATCGACGGCTTTCACCGCGCGAGCATCGACCGGTTCTGGATTGTGCTGGACGTCCGCACATCGATGGTGCTCGCCGGCCGGATCGCGGCCGAGGTGCAGTCGCTGCACCCGCTCCGCGTCATTGCCGCAGAGGGCAGGCTGTGAGCGGCACCCCGTCGATCCCGTTGGTCCTCGTCCTGCTCGGCATGAGCATTGGCTGCGGCCGGCCGCCGGACTTCGAGCGGATGCGGCGGCAGCCGCGCCTCGATCCCTACGAGGCGAGTCGCGTCTTCTCCGACGGCACGGCGATGCGCGTGCCGCCCCAGGGCACCGTGCCGCATGCCGCGGGCACGTCGTCGGGTCCGTTGACGACCGGCCTCGAGCGCGGCTCGCCGATCCGCGACCTGCCGCTGCCGATCACCCCGGATCTCGTCGTGCTCGGCCAGCACCACTACGAGATCTTCTGCGCCGTGTGTCATGGCGCGGAGGGTTCCGGCCGTGCCGTGATGTCGGCCAATATGCCTGGAGTCCCTCCGCCCTCGCTGCCGGCCGCCCGCATGGCGGCGTATCCCGCGGGTGATCTGTTTCAGCTGATCACGCACGGGAAGAACCGGATGCCATCCTACGAGTGGGCATTGCCGCCAGCGGATCGCTGGGCAGTGATCGCGTACCTTCAGCAGCGGCAGCAAGCGTCCGCACCGCCGCCGGGATCCGCACGATGACGAACGGGCGGATCCTCAGCGCCGCGGGCGCGCTCGTGGGCGCGGCGATCGTGATTGCGGGGGTGCTCGTCGCTCCCGCGGCGATCGCGATCTCGTACCTGGTCGCCTTGACTGCCACGCTCGCCGTCGTCACCGGCACGCTGCTGCTGGTGATGATCGCGCACTTGAGCAACGCGACCTGGTTCGTGCTGTTGCGCCGTCGCGCGGAAGCGGTCGTGGGCGCGCTTCCCGCGCTCGCGGTCCTCGCCGTGCCGCTGATGCTCGTGCCGCACGCGCTCTGGCCGTGGGCCGCACCGTTCGACGCGCTGCCGGCGGCGCTCCAGGAGGCGCTTCGGTACAAGCGGACGTATTTCCAGCCGGCGTTCTTCATCGCGCGCGCGATCGTCTATTGGATCGTCTGGGTGAGCGTAGGGGAGCGGCTGCGGCGCGCCTCGCTGACGCAGGATACCGCCGCCGATCGTGTACCGTCCGCGCGCTTTCGCGCGCTGAGTGCGGCCGGGATTCCGCTCGTCGCGCTCGCGATGACCTTTGCGTCGTTCGACTGGATGATGTCTCTGTCTCCGGCGTGGTCCTCAACTCTCTACGGCCTCTACTACGTGATCGGCGGCCTGGTGAGCGCGGTTGCGGTCGTCGCCGTGCTCGCGCGCGTCGTGCCGGCCGCACGCGACGAGTGGTCGCCGACGCCCGAGCACGTCCACGCGCTCGGCAGCCTGACCCTCGCGTTCGTGCTGCTGTGGGGCTATCTCTGGTACTCGCAGTTCTTCATCATCTGGATCGCCGACATTCCTCGCGAGGCCGCGTGGCTTCTCGATCGCATGCGCGGCGGCTGGCGGGTCGTCGGCCTCGCGGTGCTCGCGAACGGATTCGCCGTGCCGGTATGCGTGCTCCTGTTTCGCGCGGCCAAACGTTCCGCCGTCGTAATGGCGCTGCTCGGTGTCTGGCTCGTGGCGGTGCACTACGTCGATACCTACTGGGTGCTCGTGCCGAGCGTGCGGCGCGAGTGGTCGCCGATGCACCTGCTGTGGGACCTCGGTGCCGTGGCGTTCATCGCCGGGACAGCGGCCGCCGTGGCGATGTGGCGGCACTCGACGGTTCCGCCCGTCGCCGTCGGGGATCCACTCCTTCACTGGTCGTCGCGCTACGAGATGCATTGAGGCGAGGCTCGGGGTGACGTCTTCATGAAAATCGCCGCCGCGGTTCGCGGGGGACTCATTGGCGGTGTACTCGCCGCCGTGATGCTGGCCATCGTCGGACGACTGCTCGAGATCGGGGTCGGCCCGTGGTCGTGGTCGTCGACGCTGAGCGGATTTACAGGCCGGAGTGTCGAATACGGGAGGACGGCGCTCCTGCTCCTTCCGATCGGCGCGTTA
>JABFWM010000352.1 GCA_013362195.1 Acidobacteriota bacterium | reverse complement strand
CCGACGAGCTGCCGCAGCGCTACGATCTCATCGTGTGCATCGAGGTGCTGGAGCACATGCCCGCAGCGGAGGCGCGCGCCGCGCTCGCGAACATCTGCCGCCACACCGACGACGTGCTGTTTTCGTCGTCGCCGCAGGACTACGGCGAGGCGACGCACCTGAACGTGCAGCCGCCGGAGGTGTGGGCCGAGTGGTTCGCGCGCGAAGGGTTCCTGCGCGACGTCGAGTACGACGCGTCGTACATCACGCCGTGGGCCGTGCGCTACCGGCGGAGCCGCGAACCGGTGACGCGCGTCGTGCGCGCCTACGAGCGGGCGCTGGCCCGCTATGCCATCGAGCGCAACGAGCTGCGGCGCAGGGTGATGGAGCTGGATCGCGACGTGCGGAAGGACGGCGCCGACGCGCCGACGCTGCGCGAGCAGCTCGTCGCCGCGCACCAGCGCATCCAGGGGCTCGAGGACACGGTCGCGAACATGCGGCGGAGCGCGTTCTGGCGCCTGCGCGAGGTGTGGGTGGCGCTGCGCCAGCTGGTGACGGGTCGCGGACGATGACCGACCCGACGCGCCCGGCGTTCCGGCCGGAGCCGGACGCTGCGAGTGGACGAGAGGCCTGTAGCGTCCGCCCGCAAGCGGAAGGTGAACAAGACGTCCGTAGCGTCCGCCTTCAGGCGGACGATCAGCCGCGCCTCGTCAATCGCGCCGCCGCGCGCTCCGGCATGTATCGCACGCTCCTCGAGATCGCGTCGTACCGGCACCTGCTGCGCAATCTCGTGCTCAAGGAGCTGAAGCTCAAATACCGCGGATCGGTGCTGGGCTTCGTGTGGTCGCTCGGCAACCCGCTGCTGATGATCGCGGTCTACACGATCGCGTTCACCTACATCCTGCGGCTGCGCACGCCCGGCTTCGTGTTCTACGTGATGCTCGGCATTCTCGCGTGGACGTTCTTCACGAACGCCATTTCGATGTCGGCGGGCGCGATCGTCGACAACGGCGCGCTGCTGCGCGCGGTCTGGTTTCCGCGGGCCATCCTGCCCGCCGCGACCGTCTTCTTCAACCTGGCGCAATACCTCCTGACGATCGTCGTGTTCCTGCCGATCATGATGGCGATCTACGGGGTGCGGCCGGCGGCGCCGATGCTCGCCTATCCGGTGTTCCTGGTGCTGCAGACGGGATTGACGATCGGCATCGCGCTGGTGGCCGCCGTCGGCACCGCCTACTACCGCGACGTCCGCCATTTCATCGACGTCGCGCTGCCGATGCTGTTCTGGGTGACGCCGATCGTCTACGAGCTGTCGCTGCTGTCCGGTCGCGTCCATCGCGTCATCGCGCTGATGCCGATGTCCCCGTACGTGAGCGCGTATCACGACGTCTTCTATTACACGCGCTGGCCGTCGGCAGGGACGTGGGCGGCGGCGACGATCTATGCGGCCGCGTCGCTGGCGATCGGCCTCACGCTGATGGCGCGCGTGCAGGACCGGCTCACGGAACGGGTGTGATGCCGGGCCTTCTCGCCGCCGCCCTGGTCAGCGCGCTCGTCTCGCTCATCGCCGGAGCGCTCGTCCGCCGCGCCGCGATCCGCGCCGGCGCGGTGGTACCACCGCGTCCGGAACGGTGGCACCGGCATCCGACGCCGACCTTCGGCGGGATCGGCATCGCGGTCGGCACGTTCGCCGGGCTGCTGGCCGGTGGCGGCCTCGCGGTCGCGGCCTGGCCGGTGCTCGCCGCCGGCGCCGCGCTGTTCGTCGCCGGCTGGTACGACGATACGGCGCCGATGTCGGCGCTGGCGAAGATGGTCAGCACCCTCGCCGTGGCGGCGTTCTTCATCTTCACCTTGTCGAAGACTGGCGCGTCGCCGTGGCACGCCGCGCTCGTCGTCCTCGCGATCGTCTGGTTCGCCGGGCTCGACAACGCCATCAACCTCCTCGACAACATGGACGGGCTCGCGGCCGGCGTGACGGCGATTGCCGCGGCCTCGCTCGCGATCGTGTTTCACGACGAGCTCGGACCGGCGCTGGCCCTCGTGCTCCTGTCGTTGACGGGCGCGCTCGCGGGGTTCCTCGGTTGGAACCGCCATCCCGCACGACTCTTCATGGGCAATTGCGGCAGCTTGGCGATTGGCGGCATCGTCGCGGCCTGCGCGACGACCGCGGTCGCGCGCGCGGCCACGCCGGGCGCCGCCGCCGCCGCGGCGCTCATCCTCGTCGTGCCGATTGTCGACAGCTCGTTCGTCGTGCTGCTGCGGCGGCTGGCGGGACGGAGCACGACCCGCGGCAACATCGACCACACGTCGCACCGACTGGTCTCGGCCGGCTTCTCCGAGCCCGCGGCGGTCGCGCTGCTCTACGTGCTTGGCCTCGCCGGCGCCGTCACCGCGTCGATCATCAAGAGCGGCGGCGGCGCGGCGTGGCCGATCGCGGCGGCGTTCGCGGTGGCCGTGCTGATGATGGGGTTGTATCTCGCGCGCGTGCCCGCGTACGCGGGACAGGATTTCCGGGCGCTGCAGAACGCGCCGATCGCCCCGCTGCTCGCGGATCTCACGTTCCGCTGGCATGCCGGCGAAGTGCTGCTCGACCTGCTGCTGATCACGACGTGCTACTACGCGGCCTATCGCATCCGCTTCGAAGGGGACGCGCTGACCGTGTTCCTTTCGAGCTTCAGGCTGTCGCTGCCCGCGATCCTCGGCTGCCAGCTCGCGGCGCTCTATGGATCCGGCCTCTACTCGCGGATGTGGAGCACGTTCGGGCTCCACGATCTCTCGACGGTGCTGCGCGGCGTCGCGTCGGGGGTCGTGCTGTCGGTGCTGGCCGTCACCTATTTCTACAAGTTCGAGCGCTTCTCGCGCAGCGTGTTCATCATCGACGCGGTGCTGCTGACGATCGCCATCGTCGCGACGCGCTCGTCGTTCCGCGTGCTCGGCCGCATCGCGGCGCGGAGCAGCCCGCAGAAGAAGCGCGTGCTGATCTACGGCGCGGGGGTGCGCGGCCAGCTGCTCGCGCGCGAGATGCTGGCGAGCGACGCCTGGGGGCGCAACCCGGTCGCGTTCGTCGACGATGACGGCGCGAAGCGCGCGCGACGGATGCTCGGCGTGCCGGTGCGCGGCGCGGTCACGGATCTCGAGGTCCTGATCCGCCGCCTGGGAATCGAGGAAGTGCTGATCAGCTCGCCGGCGATCAACGGTCTCGCCGAGCAGCGGGTGCGCGACGTCTGCGGCGCGCGCGGGATCGAGGTGCGGCGGCTCTACCTGGACATCCGGTGACGAAGCTGCGACTCGGCGTCGACGCCCGTGCCTTCTCGTCGCCGGCCGGCGGCGTGCGGCGCTATGCGTGGGAGCTCTATGGCGCGATCGCGCGCATCGATCCGGCCGTGGAGATCATCGCGCTGGGCGCGGCCGCCGGCACGCGCCTGCCGGAGCGTGTCACGCCGCGGCCGGCGATCGCGGCGCCGACGAACCTGGGATGGATGGCGGTGTCGATCCCGCTCGCCGCGCGCGCCGCCGCCCTCGACGTCTATCATGCGCCCGCCTATACCGCGCCGCTCTGGGGCGTGCATCCGCAGGTGCTCACCGTGCACGACGTCAGCTACGAGCGGCGCCCGGAGTGGAACGCGTACAAGAACGATCGCATGCGGCGCTGGTTCTATCGCGCCTCCGCGCTCGGCGCCGACCGGATCGTGACGGACTCGTCGTTCTCGCGGCAGGAGATCATCGCGGCCTACGGCATCCCTGCCGCGCACATTCACGTCGTCCCGCTCGCTGCCTCGGAACGGTTCACCCCCGGGCCCTGCGATCCGTCGGCGCTGCCGTCGGCAGTGCGCCGGCCCTACGCGCTGCACGTCGGCGACCTGCACGTGCGCCGCAACCTGACGACCGCGCTCGCGGCGGTGCTGGCGCTGCGCCGCGACGATCCGCGCTGCGCCGACCTGACGCTGGTGTGCGCCGGCATCGATCGCGGCACCGGCCCGGCGCTGCGCGCGCAGGCGCAGGCCGCACGCGATCCGTCGGCGCTGGTGCTGACCGGGCCCGTCGAAGAGGACGCGCTGCTGAACCTCTATCGGGGGGCGCTGCTGCTCGCCTACCCGTCGCGATACGAAGGCTTCGGCCTGCCCGTCCTCGAAGCGATGCGCTGCGGTGTTCCGGTCGTCGGCGCCAACGGCTCGTCGATCCCCGAGCTGGTCGGCGAGGCGGCGCTGCTCGTCGCCGACCTCGACATCGATGCCTGGCGTGACGCAATACGGCGGGTCGTGACCGACCCGGCGACCGCCAGCGCGCTGCACGCCGCGTCGCTGGCGCGTGCGGCGCAGTTCTCCTGGACGCGGACCGCAACCGACACGCTTGCCGTCTTCCGCGAGGCGGCCGGCCGCCACACCGGGCGCGCGGCATGAGCACGCCGGGGGTGTGCGTCATCATCGTCACCTTCAACTCGGGGGACGAGGCGAACCGGTGCCTGGAAACCGTGGCGCGCGATCTCGCGTCGGTCGAATGGCACGCGATCGTCGTCGACAACGCGTCGACCGATGGCAGCGCCAATCTGATCGCGTCCGCGCCGCACCTGCAGGTGCGGCGGAACGCGGCCAACCGCGGATTCGGCGCGGCGGTGAATCAGGCGGCGCGGCTGACCAGGGCCCCGCTGCTGTGGCTGCTCAATCCGGACTGCCGCGTCGAGCCCGGCGCGTTTCCCGCGCTGGTCGACACGCTGGACCGTCACGCGGACTGCGCGATCGCGGCGCCGCAGCTGCTGAACGCGGACGGCTCGGTGCAAGCGAGCGCGCGCGGCGACCCGACCGCGTGGACGGGCCTGTTCGGACGTCACGGACTGCTCGCGAAGCTCTTCCCGAACGCCGCGATGACGCGGCGGAACCTGCAAGCCGCGGATCTCGTCGCCGCCGGCGCGGAAAGCACGCCAATCGATTGGGTGATGGGCGCGTCGATGCTGATACGGCGCGACATGTTCGACGCGGTCGGCGGCTTCGACGAGCGCTACTTCCTCTATTGGGAGGACGCCGATTTGTGCCGCCGCTTTCGCGCACGCGGCTGGTCGACGCGCTTCGTTCCGCGGGCACGGGTCCTCCACAGCGGCGGCGCGAGCGCGAAGACCAGCTCGAAGCTGGCGATTCGCGCCTTCCATCGCTCCGCTTATCAGTACTACGCGACGCACGTGGTACGATCGCGCCTGCATCCGGCGCGCTGGTTCGCGCGCGTCGCGCTGCCGCTGCGCGCATGGTGGCGCAGCCGCCGCGCGTGACTGATCTCACGCGGAGGCGCGAAGCGTAGAGGATGCACGAGCCCGCCGGCGCGCAGCGCAGGCGCAGGGCTCATCCGACCGCATGACGACCGTGATCGACGCCCGAGAGGTGTCAAAGAAATTCGTGCTGCGCCACAACGCGTCGGATATCAAGGCGCGGGCGATGGGAATCCTCCGCGCCGGCGAGCGCGCGAGGACCGAGGAGTTCTGGGCGCTGCGCGGCGTCTCGATCCGGATCGCGCACGGCGACGCGATCGGGCTCGTCGGGCGCAACGGATCCGGCAAGAGCACGTTCCTGAAGCTGATCGCCGGCATTCACCGCCCCTCGTCGGGCCGGCTGCTCGTCGAGGAGCGCACGCGGATTGGCAGCATGATCGAGCTGGGCACGGGCTTTCATCCCGAGCTGACCGGCCAGGAGAACGTGCTGCTCAACACCGCCATCCACGGCCTGACCCGTGCCGAAGCGCTGTCCATCTACGACCGCATCGTCGAGTACTCGGGACTGCGGCATTTCATGGACGTGCCGATCAAGAACTATTCGTCCGGCATGCACATGCGGCTCGGCTTCGCCATTGCCGCGAACATGGATCCCGACGTGCTGCTGCTCGACGAAATCTTCGCGGTCGGCGACGAGGAGTTCCAGAAGCAGTGCATGGCCACGCTGCAGGCGTTCGTCGAGTCGGGCCGCACCATTCTCTTCGTTTCGCACGCGCCCGCGGCGGTGCGCGCCATCTGCCGCCGCGTCTGCGTGCTCGACGATGGGCATCTGCGCTTCGACGGCGACGTCGAGGGCGGCCTCGCCGAATACCGGCGCCTGATGTCGCGCACGCCGCACAAGGCGGTCCGTGCGGACGACAACGGCAGCGAGACGGCGGAGGACGCGTCCTCGCCGCGATCGGTGAGGAGCCTTGTCGATGCCGAGGGCGAGTGGGTCTACGAGCTCCTGCTCGCGCAGGGGCTGCGGCCGGATCAGTACGTGATGGACGTGGGCTGCGGAAGCTTCGCGGCCGCCGCGCGCCTGCTGCCCTACATGATGCAGAGCCACTACTGGGGCTACGAGCAGACGATGGATCGATATCTGGCCGGCGTGCACTCGGAGCTGCCGAAGGCCGGGGTCGCCGCCGAGCGCGGGCATTTCGTCGTCAACGAGGAGTTCGACTTCAGCGGCGTGCCGCATGCGTTCGATTACGCGATCGCCAGCTCGCTGCTGCGGCGGCTGCCGCTCAACGCCGTCGCGCGCTGCTTCGCGTCGGTCGTCCGCAAGCTGACACCGGAGGGCCGCTTCTTCGTCACGTGGGCGGAGCCGGGACCGGATCTCTTCGAGCCGCGGCAGCAGCCCGACGGAGCGACGACATCAGCCGACTGGCCGCCGTACCATCACGACTTCGACGTGCTCGCGCGCCTCGCCGAACTGGCGGGCGGCCGCATCGAGCGGCTGCCCGACGCGCACCACCCGCGCGGCGAGTCGCTGCTCGTGATCGCCCCGAACGCTCGTTCGAGCGTCAGTCATTCGACGGACCACAGGATATAAGGAGCGCAGGAGAATCTTGTCGGAATGCGAACTCTCCTGTCTCCTGTCTCCTGTCTCCTGCCTCCTGTCTCCTGTCTCCTGCCTCCTTGTGAACGCTGAATGAAGGCGCTCGAGGAGCTGATCGAGGAGCTCCGGCGGATCGAACACCGGCGCGCGCAGCTCGCCCGGCAGATCGACCAGACCGAGCAGCAGATCGAGGAGATCCGCGGGAGCGGGCCGTGGAAGATGCTCGAGGCCTATCGCCGCGCGCGCGTGCGCGCGAAGTTCAGCGGGCTCTCCGCTCACGCGCTGCGCGCCGCGCGACGCGCGCACAGCCCTCATCGCCGTGTGCCCTCGGCGGTGCGCACGACGCCGCTCGGCGTCAACGTGTCCGGCTACCTGGACACCGAGAGCGGCATGGGTGAGGCGGCGCGCGCCAACATACGTTCGCTGGACGCCGCCGGCGTGCCGCTGGCGCTCAACAACGTCCCGTCGGCGCTGCGGACCGGCGAGACGACCTATCGGCCCGCCTTCAGCGACGCGAATCCGCATCCGTTCAATCTCGTCCACCTGAACGCCGACAACATGCCGGCGTTCGCGGCGGCGCGCGGCCCCGCGTACTTCCGCGATCGCTACACCATCGGCTACTGGTTCTGGGAGCTGGCCGCGTTCCGCGACGACTGGGTGCCGCTCGCCGGCTACGTCGACGAGGTGTGGGCGGCGACGCGCTTCGTGCAGCAGTCGATCCAGTCGAAATGCAAGGTGCTCGTCCGCCGCCTGCCGCTGGCCGTCGTGCTGCCGCCGCTGCCGCCGCACGGCCGCGCGCACTTCGGGATCCCCGCCGCGCCGGCGGCGTTCCTGTACATCTTCGACGTCTCGAGCCAGACCGAGCGCAAGAACCCGTATGGCGCGATCCGCGCGTTTCGCCGCGCGGGGCTGCCGCACGACGCCGCCGTGCTCGTGCTGAAATTCAGCAACCCGGAATACGATCGCGCAGGGGTTCGCCGCCTGTACGAAGAGGCGCGCGGCCTCAACGTCGTCATGCTCGATGGCTATCTCGATCGCCCGGACCTCTGCGCGCTGATGAACGCCGCGGACTGCTACC
>JABFWM010000423.1 GCA_013362195.1 Acidobacteriota bacterium | reverse complement strand
CGTCGACGCGCTCGAATACGGGACGCCGCCGCACGGCGGCATCGCGCTCGGGCTCGATCGCATCGTCGCGATCCTGGCCGGCGAGCAGTCGATTCGCGAAGTGATCGCGTTTCCAAAAACGGCGCAGGCCGTCGATCTGATGGCGGGCGCGCCCTCGACGGTGAATCCGAAGCAGCTGCGCGAACTGCACGTCCGGGTCGAGGAATGACGGCCGGCCCGGAACGTGCTACCATTGTGCGTACGTAATTCGCTCTGATACAAGGAGTTACCGCCCATCCCTGCTTCCGCCATTCGCAAGATCCCGGTGCCCGACGATGGCGCCGAATCGCTGTTCGGCACCTACGACGAAAACCTCAAGCACCTCGAAACGCTCTTCAGCGTGCGGATCCGCACGAGCGGCAGCGAGCTCATCGTCGAGGGCGAGGCGGCCGACGTGGGGCGCGCCGAGAAGGTCCTCGACCAGCTCGCTTCGCTGATGCGCGGCGGCTACAGACTCGCGAAGGGCGACGTGCGGACCGCGGCGCAGCTCGTCGCGCAGGATGAGCACGTCGAGCTCGCCGATTACTTCCTGCGCTCGTCGACCAAAACGTCGGGGAAGCGGCAGGTCGTCCCCAAGAGCGTCACGCAGAAAAAGTATCTCGACGCGATCGAGCAGCACGACATCGTGTTCGGCATTGGGCCCGCGGGCACCGGCAAGACCTACCTCGCGATGGCCCAGGCCGTGTCGTTCCTGCTCTCGAAGCGCGTGAGCCGGATCATCCTGGCGCGCCCGGCGGTCGAAGCGGGCGAGAAGCTCGGCTTCCTGCCCGGCGATCTCCAGGAGAAGGTCAATCCGTACCTGCGTCCGTTGTACGACGCGCTCTACGACATGATGGACCTCGAACGCGCGGAGCGGCTGCTCGAGCGCGGCACCATCGAAGTCGCTCCGATCGCCTTCATGCGCGGGCGGACGCTCAACGATGCGTTCGTCATCCTGGACGAAGCGCAGAACACCACGTCGGAGCAGATGAAGATGTTCCTCACGCGCCTCGGCTTCGGCTCGAAGGCCGTGATTACCGGCGACGTGACGCAGATTGATTTGCCGACGGGCCGCACCTCAGGTCTCGTCGAGGCCATGAAGGTGATCGGCCACGTGCACGGGATCTCCTTCATCCACTTCGACGAGAAGGACGTCGTGCGCCACGCGCTCGTCCAGCAGATCGTCAAGGCATACGAAGCATACGGTGGCGGATCCCGCTAGTCGATCGCGGATCACGCGGGTGCGGCGCACCCCTGTGAGCCGCCTGACCGTCACGGTTTCGGATGGCCGCGGCCATGCCGTGCGTGCGCCAGGCCTCGCGTCGTGGCTGACACGCGTGGCGCCGGCGTCGGCGCGCGGGGATGTGGCGATCGCCCTCGTCTCCGACGCGCGCATCCGCGCGCTCAATCGACAGTACCGGCGGAAGGATCGCGCGACGGATGTTCTGAGCTTCGGCGCCGAGCAGGATCGCGGCGATGCCCGCCTGCGAAGGGCCGCGCCTCACGCGTCACTCTTTCCTCGCCCGCACCTCGGCGACATCCTCATCGCGACCCCGACGGCGCGTCGGCAGGCCCGTGCGGCGGGCCATTCCTACGCCGCCGAGCTGAAGGTGCTGGCGCTGCATGGCCTGTTGCACCTCTTGGGTTACGATCACGCCGACCCTCGAGACCTCGGCCGTATGGCGCGCATCGAACGGCGGCTGCGGGCGAAAGGAGGGCTGCGCGGCGGCCTCATCGAACGGGTGACCCCGGCGACGACGACACAGAGATGATCCCGCTCTTCCTCTTTCTTCTTGGTGCGGCCGCCGTGTACGTCGGCACCATCGAGACCGCCTTCAGCGCGCTGATGAAGTTGTCGCTGCGCCTGATGGCCGAACGGGGACGCGACGATCGGCTTGGCTATTACCTGGACGATCCGGTGCAGCTGTTCGTGCCGGCGCGGCTGCTGCTCGGCATCATCTTCTCGCTCGCGACGGTGCTCATGGCGGTGCTGACCGGCCGCTCGGGCGTCACGCTCACGTCGATCGGCATCCTGCTCGGCTGCATCAGCGTCTACATCCTGGTCTGCGAGCACCTGCTCCCGACCTTGATCGTGCGGCGCAATCCCGAGGCGGTCCTCGCCGTGCTGCTGCCCCCTTTCAGCGTGATCAGCCGTGCGTTGTCGCCGATCAGCGGCGGGCTGGTCAGGCTGCTGACCATGACGCGGCCGGAGCGGGCGAACGGCGGGCAAGTGCCGACCGACGAAGAGCCGGGCGAAGTCGCGCACGCGTATCTCGAGGCCGGCGAGGAACAGGGGCTCATCGAAGGCGACGAGCGGCGGCTGCTGCAGTCGATCGTCGACTTCGGCGATACGCTGGCGCGCGAGGTGATGACGCCGCGTCCGGACATCGTCGCGATCCAGGCGACGTCGACGCTGGCCGATCTGCGCGCGCTGTTCCGCGAGCAGGAATACTCGCGCTTTCCCGTCTACAACGAAAATCTCGACAACATCGTCGGCATGGTGTTCGTGAAGGATCTGGTGCCGCGCCTCGACACGGCCAGCGATCGCGATTCGATCACGACCATCATCCGTCCGGCGACGTTCGTGCCCGAGACCAAACGGGTGCCCGAGCTGCTCAAGGAGTTCCAGCGCAAGCAGGTGCAGATTGCGATTGTCGTCGACGAGTACGGCGGCACCGCGGGCCTCGTGACGATCGAGGATCTGCTCGAAGAGATCGTCGGAGAGATCCGCGACGAGTACGACGTCGAGACCGAGCCGGTCGTCGACGAGGGGAACGGCTCGTACGTGTTCAGCGCGAAGGTGAGCTTCGACGACCTGCGCGAGCGCCTCGACATCGACGTCGAGCCCGAGGGGTTCGAGACGGTGGGCGGCTACGTGCTCACGCGGCTGGGCCGGGTGCCGGCGGTCGGCGAAACCTTCGAGCTCGACGGGCTGTCGGTCGAAGTACTCGAAGCCGAGCGTCGTCGCATTCACAAGGTCCGGTTCCGCCGCAGCGCGCCCGCGCCCGTGAGTTCATGAGCGGGGAGCAGGCGGTGAGGTCCGCAGGCCGGGTCCGACCCCGCGTTCGCACATGACGCGATCTGGGGTCGTCGCCATCGTCGGCCGCCCCAACGCGGGCAAGTCCACGCTGCTCAATCGCATCATCGGCGAGAAGATCGCGATCGTCTCCGACAAGCCGCAGACGACCCGGACGCGCATTCTCGGGGTCAAGAACTATCCCGACGGCCAGGTCGTGTTCGTGGACACGCCGGGCATTCATCGCCCCCTGCACCGCATGAACGTGCGGATGGTCGACGCCGCCGTCGATTCGCTGAAGGAGGTCGACGTCGCCGTCCTCGTCCACGATGCGTCGACGCGCCCGGGCAAGGGGGACGAGTTTGTGTCCCGGCTGCTGAAGGATGCGACGGTCCCGGTGATCCTCGCGCTCAACAAGATCGATCTCGTCAGCAAGCCGAAGCTCCTGCCGGTCATCGATCAACTGCGGCAGTGGCACGACTTCGCGGAGATCGTGCCGATCTCGGCGGACAGCGGCGACGGCGTCGAACGGCTCGAGCGCCTGCTCCTCGAGCGGCTGCCCGAAGGGGAGCCGCTCTATCCGGAAGACTTCCTGACCGACCAGCCGCAGCGCACGCTGGCCGCGGAAACCGTCCGCGAAAAAGTGCTGCAGCACACGCGCGCTGAACTGCCGTTCTCCACGGCGGTGGTGATCGACCAGTACGACGAACCGGATCGGCCCGGGGGGCTCACGCGGATCTACTGCACCATCCTCGTCGAACAGGAGTCGCAGAAGCCAATCGTCATCGGCCGCGCCGGCGAGATGGTCAAGCGCATCGGCAGCGAGGCGCGCCGCGATCTCGAGGCCGCGCTGGGCGGCAAGGTCTACCTTGATCTGCGAGTGAAGGTGAAGGCGGACTGGCGCGACGATGAGGCGGTCCTCGACAACCTGGGACTGCCGCGAAAGCCGGAAGAGGGAAGGCGGAAGACGGAAGTACGCCGAAGAAAGAAGACGGCAGCGACCGAGCTCCGGAAGGGCGCATCGCGGAACGACTAGATGCGTCGGCCGAACTGTCCCGTCCGCGGCGCGCCATCGTCTGGGAGCATCCGAATGTCCTTCTAGTCCTTCTTCGCACCACGCTTCGCCTGCGTAGGTCGCTGTAGGCGGGTCAGTGCTGTGCTTCGTGAGGCAACGAAGATGGAGACCAGTTCGTTTGCCTCGCCCCGCAACTCCTTCGCGACCGGATCGCGAGTTATTCGTGCTCGAATCCAAACGATGATCTTCCGGCTGAAGCCGAAAGCTACAGGTGGTGGGAACGAAACATTTGTAGCTTCCGCCTTCAGGCGGAAGTGTGAAGGCGGGTTTGAAAGACACGGGTACTACGAGAGGCGCACCTTGAGGTGCGCGGCGACGCTGTCGAATTCGAGGAGCTATTGCTGGCAGCGTCCGGTTTTCTCAAGGCGCGTGGGGCCCCAACCCATGCGCTCACGCCTGGCGCCGCCGCTGCGCGGCGGTCCGCTTTGTCGCCTCGCTCGGGCCGCAGGCGCTTCTGCTTTTCACATTCGGCGCTGTACAATGAGCGGATCTCATGGCTCAGCGGAAGATTGACGTCGTCCTGGATTCCGTCCGGCGCCTGATTCGACTCGGCGCCACGGCGAATCTCGTCAATCTGCTTCAGAAGCAGCATCCCGCCGATCTCGCCCAGGTCTTCTCCGAGCTCAATGAAAAGGAACGCACCACGGCGTTCGCGCTGCTCGTCGAGCGGAACAGCAAGCTCGCGATGGAAGCGCTCTCCGAGCTCGGGCCCGAGGCCGGCGCGGCGCTGCTCTCCGGCCGCTCGCCCGAGGAGATCGCGCGCCTGCTGCACGAACTGCCCTCGGACGACGCCGCGGCCATCGTCGATTACCTGCCCGAGGAACTCCGCGCGTCGGTACTGGAGCTGATCGAGAAGCGTCCGGGCGACGAGGTCGGCGAACTGCTCGAATACGCCGAGCAGACCGCCGGCCGCATCATGAATCCGAAAGTCTTCGCGCTTTCGGAAGACATGACCGTCGGCGAAGCGATCACCGCGCTCCAGGGGTCGCGCGACGTCGAGATGGTGTTCTATCTCTACGTCGTCGATGCGCGGCGTCACCTGGTCGGCGTCGCCTCGCTGCGCCGCCTGCTGCTCGTACCGCCGTCGACGCCGCTCAAGCGGATCATGACGACGGACCTGACCAGCGTGCGCGCGGACACGGACCAGGAAGAAGTCGCGCGCCTGGTCGCGTCCTACAACCTGCTCGCGATTCCGGTCGTCGACGAGGAGAACAAGCTCGTCGGCGTCATCACCGTCGACGACGTGATCGACGTCATCAAGGACGAGGCGACCGAGGACGTGTATCGCCTGGCCGGCGTCGCCGGCGACGATCGCGTCTTCTCGACCGCCGGCGAGTCGCTGCGCAAGCGCGTGCCGTGGCTGGAAGTGAATCTGGTGACGGCCTTCATCGCCGCGTCGGTGGTGGCGCTGTTCGAGGGACGCATCCAGCAGGCGCCGGCGCTGGCCGTGTTCATGCCGGTCGTCGCCGGCATGGGCGGCAACGCCGCCACCCAGACGCTCACCGTCATCGTCCGCGGCATCGCGCTCGGTGAGCTGACGTGGGCGAACACCCGCAAGGCGCTCTTCAAAGAGGCGCTCGTCGGCCTCGGCAACGGGCTGGCGTGCGGCATCGTCGGCGCCCTCGTGGTGTGGGCGTGGAAGGGCAACCCGTGGCTCGGCGCGATTCTCGGCGCCGCGATGGTCATCAACATGTTCGTCGCCGCCACCGCCGGCACGCTGATTCCGCTGGCGCTGCGGATGCTGAAAATCGATCCGGCCTTGGCCTCGTCGGTGTTCATCACGACGTTGACCGACGTCTTCGGGTTCCTGTCGTTCCTCGGACTCGGCACCTTGTTCCTGAGATTGGTGGAGCGAACGGGGTAGAATACGGGGTCATTCGATGCCGGTTTACACATCCGATGCGCTGATCCTGCGGACGTATAAACTCGGCGAGGCGGATCGCATCGTGGTGTTCCTGACCCGCGACCGCGGGAAGAAGCGGGGTGTGGCGAAGGGGGCGCGGCGGCCGCGTTCGCGATTTCTCGGAACGCTCGAGCCGCTGACGCGGGCGGGAGTCGCCTATTACGAGCGCGAACTGCGCGACCTTGTGCGCATCAACTATGTCGAGCCGCAGAACAGCCCGCTGGCCGCCGTCGGACGGGTGGACGGGGATGCGTCGGCGCTCGGGCATGCGGAGTATTTCGCGGAATTGATCGACGAATGGGCGCCGGAAGGGCATGCGGACGAGCGGCTGTATCGCCTCGGCGCGTCCGCGATCGACGCGCTCGCGAGCGGGGCGCCGGTGGCGCGGCTCGCGCGCTACTTCGAGTTCTGGCTGCTGCGGCTCCAGGGGGTCTATCCGCAGGTGTCGAGCTGTCCCGCGTGCGGCGGGGCGTTCGACGGCGGCGCGGTGATGCCGCCGCGCGACGCGCATTTTCTCTGTCGGCGCTGCGCGTCCGATTCGGCGGCCGGCGGCACGACGGTCTCGATTGAGGCGCTGCGGTTTTTGCGTGCCGCCGCCTCGTCAGGGCCCGACGCGTTGGACCAGATGCCGCTCGATCCTGGCGCGGGGCGCGACCTGGAAATCGCGCATCGGCGTCTGCTCACCGTGCACCTCGACAAGGAGCTGAAATCCGCGCGCGTGCTCCGCTCGCTCATGGCAGGATCAGAACGCGCATGACGGGGCACCTCACCACGCGGGCCGTTATGCGGCGCCATTCGACACATTCACCTGCGCTGCCGCATAACGGTGGCGCGCACGGCGCGCCCGCGACGAGCGGAGCCGGGCCCAGGGATCCCCGCGAGCGAGGAGCCGCGGTCCGGGGGCGGAGCCTCGGCTGATTAATGGTCACGCTGCAACAACTCATCTTCAAACTCTCGGAGTTCTGGGCCTCTCGAGGCTGCCTCCTCCAACAACCGCTCGACATCGAGATGGGCGCGGGCACGATGCACCCGGAAACGTTCCTGCGTGTCCTGGGGCCGGAGCCGTGGAGCGTGGCCTACGTCCAGCCATCGCGGCGGCCGGCCGACGGCCGCTTCGGCGAGAACCCGAACCGCCTGTTCAAGCATCATCAGTATCAGGTGATCCTCAAGCCGGCGCCCGACGAAGTGCAGCAGCTGTACCTCCAGAGCCTCGAGGCGTGCGGCATCGATCTGCGGGCGCACGACGTGCGCTTCGAGGAAGACAACTGGGAATCGCCGACGCTCGGCGCGTGGGGCATCGGCTGGCAGGTGCTCTTCGACGGGCAGGAGATCACCCAGTTCACCTACTTCCAGCAGGCCGGCGGCATCGATCTCGCGCCGATTTCGGTGGAGCTGACCTACGGCCTGGAGCGCTTCGCGATGGCGCTGCAGGACGTGGACAACGTGTTCGATCTGGAGTGGGCGCCCGGCGTGAAGTATCGCGACGTGCGGCACCGCGACGAAGTGGAGCAGTCGAAGTACGCCTTCGGGCAGATCCAGATGCCCCCGGCCGAACTCCATCGTATTCATCGCGAGCTGTTCGACCAGTACTACCTGCTCGGGCAGACGCTGCTTCGATCCGGGCTGGTGCTGCCGTCGCTCGACTACTGCCTCAAGTGCTCGCACATGTTCAACCTGCTCGACGCGAGCGGCGGCATCGGCGTCACCGAGCGCACGGCCTACATTCTGCGCGTGCGCCAGCTCGCGGTGGCGATCGCGAAGAAATGGGCGGGCGTAGACGAGGAAAAATCCGCGGCGCCCACCGAGCCACGGCCGACGGCTCCTCACGAAGTTCACGAAGAAACGAAG
>JABFWM010000595.1 GCA_013362195.1 Acidobacteriota bacterium | reverse complement strand
AGGCGCTCACTGAAGGCGAGCGCTTTCTGGCCTTCATCGATCCCTCGGCGGCGTCGCACGACGTGCGCATCGTGCGCGGCGCCTTTCCAAAGCCGTAAGCCATCGTCGGCGCACGTAACCCAGCCATGACCGCACCCGTGTCTGCAGCGCGGAATGCGTTGCCGCTGTCGGGCAGCGACGTTGCACGCACGCTTGAGGGAGGAGCACCGGTTGCGGCCCTGATGGGCCGTTGGAGGTGTCCCATGTCCCGATTCCGAGTCGGTCTCGTGATCCTCAGTCTCGCTCTCGCCGCCGGATGCGGCAGCAGCTATTCGACCCCGTCAGCGCCGACGCCCGTCAATCCACCGCCGGCGTCCCCCAATACCGTGGCCATCCCCGCCGGCGCACAGACTCGCGGGACCGCCGCATACGCGCCGAATCCGCTGACCGTCAGCGCCGGTACGACGGTGACCTGGACCAACAACGACTCGGTCGCGCACACGGCGACCGGCGACGGCGGCGTCTTCGACTCCGGCCCCATTCGCGCGGGCGGCAGCTACCAGTTCACGTTCCAGAACCGCGGGACGTTCGCGTATCATTGCACCTTCCACCCGGGGATGGTCGGCTCCGTGGTCGTTCAATGACGATGCACGCATGAAGATCGGGATCATCGGCGCCGGTATGATCGGCGCGACGGCGGCACGCCTGTTCGTGAGGGCGGGGCACGAGGTGGCGGTCAGCAATTCACGCGGCCCTGTCTCCCTGGCGTCGTTGATCTCGGAACTCGGCCCGCGCGGTCACGCGATGACCGTAGCGGACGCGGCGCGATGGGCCGACGTGGTGCTGCTCGCGGTGCCGTGGCGCACGCCCGACGCGCTGCCGCCGGCCGACGCCGTCGCCGGCAAGATCGTGGTCGACGCGATGAATCCTTACGCCGAAGACGGCAGCGTCATGGATCTCGGCGCCTCGACGTCCTCCGAGTACACGCGGCGCCGCCTGCCCGGCGCGCGGCTGATCAAGGCGTTCAACACCATCTGGTACAAGCACCTCGCCGAGCGCGGGCACGCCGACCGCCCGTTCGACGAGCGGCAGGCGATCTTCGTCGCGGGCGATGACGGCGCCGCGAAGCGCACCGTCATGCAGTTGATCGAAGAGATCGGCTTCGGTCCGGTGGACACCGGATCGCTGGTGGAGGGAGGACGCCGCCAGCAGCCCGGCACGCCGCTCTACAACCAGGTGATCACGGCCCGCGACGCGCGCGCGCTCGTCGGATGATCCGCCATCGCACGACCACCAGGGGCGTACCGCCGCGGCATTCACGAACAACTCGGCGGAGGGCGCGGAGCTGTCGCGGCTGCTGGAAGACGCCCTCAGCCGGCGGCGGGGCGCGTCCCGCCCGTCGCCGGGGCCAGGTCCGCGTAGCCGTCCGTGATCGTGTCGTCGGCGCTCGCGCCGAACAGCGCAAGCAGCTCCGCGATGACCGTCGCCTTGTCGCGCGCATCCCGGCGCGACCACGTGCGCGACTTCACCTCGAGGAAGTACCCGTCGACCGGCGGTGAAATCAACCGATCGAGGTGGACGTAGAACTCGACGCCGCGGTAGGCGACGAGCCATCGCTGCCGCTCCTTGTCGACGAAGCGCTCGGCCGCGGGACGGAAGTACTCGCGGTAAAAGCGCGCAGAGTGGGCCGCGGGTGCGAGATAGCGCGAGCGGAACAGGATGACGTGGCCGAACCGCTCCTCGTGCGTGCGCCCGGTGAGCGTGAGCCGGGCCCGTGCCCCCGTGACGTTGCCGTCGGCGTCCAGGAACTCGTCCTCGCGGTAGCGCAGCCGTCCCTGCTCGAGGTCCTCGAACGACCAGTAGGTGTCGAACTGATGGTAGCGGCTGCGGCGAATGACGGTGACGTGATCGCCGTCGAGGATCGTCCGGACCTGGTCGGCGGTCGGCACGCGCGCCTTCACCTGCACCTCGAAGCTTTCCTGCTCGATCGCGCCGCCGACCGCGACGAGTTTCTGCAGCACGCTGACTTCGCGGCTGCCGAGAAACGCGTCGATCCGGCGCGCCTGTCCGGCGGCGGCCTCGCGCAGCCCCGCTTCGTCCACCGTCAGCAGCGCGCGATCCTTCATGAGCCAGCGGCCGTTGCACATGACGTGCACGACGTCGGTGGCTTTCGACGCGTACACGATCTGCGCGTAGATGCCGTTGGGGTCGCGGTGGAAGGCCGGCAGGTTGTGGATCGCGGAGACATCGAGCACCAGCAGGTCGGCGCGCTTGCCCGCTTCGAGCGATCCCGTCAGGTGATCCAGGTGCAGCGCGCGCGCGCCGAGCCGCGTCGCCATCGCGAGCGCCTGGCGAGCCGGCACCGCCGTCGGATCGCCGCCGATGCCCTTCGCGAGCAGCGCCGCGAGCCGCGTCTCTTCGAACATGTCGAGATCGTTGTTCGACGCGGGGCCGTCGGTGCCGATCCCGACGTCGACGCCAAGCGCCAGCATCCGCGCCACCGGCGCGACGCCCGCGCCGAGCTTGAGGTTGCTCGTGGGATTGTGCGCGACGCCCGCGCCGGAGTTCTTGAGCGCGCGGATCTCGCCCTCGTCCACGTGCACGCAGTGCGCGGCCAGCACCTTCGCGCCGAAGAGCCCTTGCTTCTTGACGAACGGCACCACCGGCATGCCGTTGACGCGCCGTGATTCCTCGACCTCGAGCAGCGTCTCGGCGAGATGCGTGTGCAGCGGCACGTCGAACTCCGCGGCCAGCTCCGCGCAGTCACGCAGAATCTCGGGCGTGCAGGTGTAGGGCGCGTGCGGCGCGGGCGCCGGGACGATCAGCGGATGGTTGCGCCACCGGGTGATGAAGTCGCGCGCGCGCGCAAGCGCATCCTCGTAGCTGGTGGCGTCGGGGGCGGGGAAGCGCAGCACCGTTTGTCCGCAGAGCGCGCGCAGCCCCGCCGCCGCGGTCGCTTCGGCGACCGCTTCTTCGAAGTAGTACATGTCGGCGAAGCAGGTCACGCCCGAGCGAATCATCTCGGCGCAGCCGAGCGAGGTGCCGAGGCGCACGAACTCGGGCGTCACGAACTCGCGTTCGACTGGCATCATGTAGCCCATCAGCCACACGTCGAGGCGCAGGTCGTCGGCGAGGCCGCGCAGCAGCGCCATCGGCACGTGCGTGTGCGCGTTCACCAGTCCCGGCATCACGACGGCGCCGCGGCAGTCGATCCGCTCGCCTGCGTCACAGGCCAGCGCGTCGGGTCCGACGGCGACGATCGCGTCGCCGGCCACGGCGACGCCCGAGTCCGGATGGCTCGTGAACTGCTCGTCCATGGTGAGGACCGTGGCGTTCGCGAGCAGCACGTCACAGCGCGCGGGCATGCTTCCAGCGTAGCGTGATGGCGGTCCCCATGTTTCGCCAAAAAGCGACTCGTCCCGTTTTCTGTGTGTCGTGCAGAACGGGTCGTTAAGTGCAGGGATGGGCCAGCCACCTCCTTCAAACACTCGGCGGATCGCTTCGACGACGGCCCGCGCCAGGTCGAGGACCGGCCGCCACACGCGGGCTTTCCGGTCAACACGACGCGGCAGATTCGGCGGAAGTACAGGATGTTCTGGCCGGAGTGGGACCGGCAGTCCCTCGGCGGCGGCGCGCACCGCGCTCGTGCATAATGGGCGCGCATGCATCGACGCGCCTTTCTCACCAGCGCGCTTGCCGCGGGCCTCTTCCCGGCCCTCACCGGCACCAGGCACACTCGGGCACCAAACCGAGCGATGTTCGTGTCGCTCAACTCGTCGCTGACGAGGCGGATGGCGTGGCTCGACTTCGCGAAGCTTGCCGCGTCGACGGGCTACGGCGGCGTCGACGTCGATCTGGCCGGCGCACGGACGCAGGGGGCGGCAGACACGCGAACGCTGCTCCGAACGCTCCAGATTGCTCCCGGCGCCGTCGGACTTCCCGTCAACTTCGCCGGCGACGACGCGACGTTCGAGTCGGGGCTCGCGAAGCTCGAAGACGCGGCGGTGTTCGCGGCGACGATCGGCTGCCCGCGGATGATCGCGGTGCTGCCGCCCTCGAGCACGACGCCGAAGCCGGAGTTCCGCGCCCTGCTCAAGACGCGCATCACCGCGATCGCGAAGGTGCTCGAACCCGCCGGCCTGCGGCTCGGGCTGGAATTCCTCGGGCCGCTGCACTTCCGCACCCGCAATCCCCACGAATTCATCTGGCGCATGCCCGAGACGCTCGACTTCTGCACCGACTGCGGCGCGAACGTCGGCGTCCTGCTCGACGCGTGGCACTGGCACCACGCCGGCGCGACCGCCAGCGACATCATCACGGCCGGCAAAGCGCGCATCGTCCATATCCACGTGTCCGATGCGAAGGCCCAGCCGCCCGAAGACGTGCGCGACAATCAGCGCCTCTTCCCGGGCGAAGGCGTGATCGATCTCGTGACGTTCTTCCAGGCCCTGAAGAAGATCGGCTACACCGATGCGATCAGTCCGGAGCCGCTCGGCCGGGTGCCGGCCGAGATGCCCGCGGAAGAAGGCGCGCGGCTCGGACTGAAGACGACCACCGACGTGATGAAGAAAGCGGGAGTGCTCTGAGATGCCGCAGCGAACGGTTCGAACGTGTGTGCTGGTTGCGATGATGCTGATGACCGTCGGCGGCGGCTTCCGCCTGCAGGCCGACGCGGCGCGCGGGCAGGCGGCCCGGGAAACGCCGGCGCAGCGCGAGGCGCGGATGGCCTGGTGGCGCGACGCGCGGTTCGGGATGTTCATCCACTGGGGCCTCTACGCGGTGCCCGCCGGCACCTACAACGGCAAGCAGTCGAAAGAAATCGGCGAATGGATCATGTCCTGGGCGAACATCCCGCGCGCCGAGTACGAGAAGTTCGCGCCGCAGTTCAACCCGCAGGAGTTCAATGCCGCGGAATGGGTGCGCATCGCCAAGAACGCGGGGATGAAGTACATCGTGATCACGTCGAAGCACCACGACGGCTTCTCGATGTTCGACAGCGCGGTCACCACCTACGACATCGTCGACGCGACGCCGTACAAGAAGGATCCGATGCGCGCGCTTGCCGACGAGTGCAAGCGCCAGGGCATCAAGTTCGCGTTCTACTACTCGATCATGGACTGGCACCATCCCGCGCAGTATGTCGACGCGCCCGGCAAGGATCCCACGGCCGGCCACGGCCAGACCAAGATTCGCGAGGGCCGCAAGCAGGAATACGTCGACTACATGAAGGCGCAGTTGAAGGAACTGGTCACGAAGTACGACCCCGCCGTGCTCTGGTTCGACGGCGAGTGGGTCGACTGGTGGACGGAGGAGGACGGCCAGGATCTCTACGCCTACGTGCGCGGCCTCAAGCCCGACATCCTGATCAACAACCGCGTCGGCAAGGGACGCAAGGGCATGGAAGGCCTGAACAAGTCCGACCGCACCTACGCCGGCGACTTCGGGACGCCCGAGCAGCAGATTCCCGCCTCCGGTCTCCCCGGCGTCGACTGGGAAAGCTGCATGACGATGAACGATACGTGGGGGTTCAAGTCGTACGACGAGAACTGGAAGACGCCGGAGAAGCTGATTCGCAACCTCGTCGACATCGTGTCCAAGGGCGGCAACTATCTGCTGAACGTGGGCCCGACCGCGCGCGGGACGATGCCCAGCGCCAGCGTCGATCGGCTTGCCGCGATGGGGAAGTGGATCGCGAAGAACGGCGAATCGATTTACGGCACGACCGCGAGCCCGTTCACGACGCAACTGAGCTGGGGACGCGCCACGAAGAAGGACTCCACCCTCTACCTCCAGGTATTCGACTGGCCGGCTGACGGCGTGCTGACCGTGCCGGCGACGGCAGGCACGCCGGCGAGCGCGACCCTGTTGGGCAGTTCAGCGAAGCTGACGATCGGCAAGGCCGCCGACGGGGGCGGCTTCACGATCACGCTGCCCGGACAGCCGATCGATCCGGTCGCGACCGTGGTCAAGGTGCAGCTGCAGTAGCGCGTGCGAATCGTCGTGGCGCTCGCGGTTCGAGTTGACGAGGGCCACGGCCGTGCGTGTTGATACCGACATGAGGCTCGACGACCTCGAACGGGCGGCTGCCGTCGTCTACCGCGCCATGCCGCCCACGCCACAGCAGCGCTGGCCGCTGCTCGACGAGCGCTGCGGCACGGCGGTGTGGGTGAAGCACGAGCACCACACGCCGATCGGCGCGTTCAAGGTGCGCGGCGGCCTCGTGTACCTCGACGCGCTGCGCTCGCGGCATCCCGAGGTGGAGGGCGTCATCGCGGCGACGCGCGGCAACCACGGACAAGCGGTCGCCTTCGCGGCGGCGCGTCATCGCCTGAAGACCACGGTGGTCGTGCCGCACGGGAACAGCCGCAGCAAGAACCGCGCGATGCGCGCGCTCGGCGCCACGCTGATTGAAGAAGGGCACGACTTCCAGGCGTCGCTCGAGGCGGCGGCGCGCCACGCCGCCGCGAACGGCTGGCACATGGTCCCGTCGTTCCATCCGGACCTCGTCCGCGGCGCCGCCACCTACTCGCTGGAGCTGCTGCGCGCGGCGCCCGATCTGCAGATCCTGTACGTGCCGATCGGGCTGGGCTCGGGCATCTGCGGCGCGATCGCGGCACGCGATGCGCTCGGCCGCCGCACGCAGATCGTGGCGGTGGTCGCCGCCGGCGCGCCCGCCTACGCGCGATCGCTTGCGCTCGGCCGTCCCGTGCCGCACGACGTGAGCACGCGCATCGCCGACGGCATGGCCTGCCGCACACCGGTGGCCGACGCGCTCGAGACGATCCGCTGCGGCGTCGAGCGGGTGGTCGAGGTCAGCGACGACGAGATCGAGGCGGCGATGCGCGCCATCTTCGACGATACGCACGGCGTCGCCGAAGGGGCCGCCGCTTCGACGGTGGCCGCTCTGGTAAAGGAACGCGAGCGCGTGCGCGGACGCGAGGTTGCCGTCGTGCTGACGGGCGCGAACGTCGACGCCGACGTCTTCGCACGCGTCCTGGACGCTTCCGCCCGCCTGTAGCTTCCGCCTTCAGGCGGAAGATCGGACGCGGGTAAACTACCCGTACATGCTCCGCAAGCTGCTGCTCGCGGTCGTGCTCCTGCTGCTCGTTGTCGCCGGCGCCGTCTACTTCTTCGCGGACCGGATGCTGGCGTCCGACCTCGTCCGGCGGCAGATCGAACAGCAGCTTGCGACGCGCCTCGGCCAGCCGGTCCACATCAAGACGATCGCGGCATTCATCTTTCCGTCGGTCTCGGTGCACCTGCAGGACGTCGCCATTGGCGAGCCGCCCACGGTGCGCCTCGGCGACGTGCAGCTCGTCACCGGCCTGCGAGGGCTGCTGTCACGCACGATCATCGACGGCCAGGTGATCGTCTCGAACGGGCGCGTGATGCTGCCGCTGCCGTTCGCGCCGGGCGCGGGCGCCTCGTCTTCGGCGACCGCGGCTTCCGGCTTCACCATCGTGTCGATTCGCACGATCACGTTTCGCAACCTTGACGTCGCCGCCGGGCCGCAGACGGTGCACGTCGACCTCGACGCATCGGTCGACGGCGATCGGCTCGCCATCTCGCGTCTGCTGGTGCGCGGCAAGACGACCGGCATCGAGGCGAGCGGAACGCTGACCAGCATCGCGCGCCTGCAGGGCACGCTCGACGCGCAGGCCCGCGCGCTGGATCTCGACGAAGTGCTTGCGATTGCCTCGGCGTTCACCGCCGCCGGCCCGCAGGCGCCCTCGCCTGCGCCGGCGAAGGCCGGCGACGTCGTTCCGATACACATCGTCGCCAGGATCGCCGCGGCATCGGGCCAGTTTGCCAGCTACGCGTTCCGCGACCTGTCGTCGACGATCGATCTCGTGCCCGGCCGCGTCGTACTCTCGCCGCTGTCGGTGGGCGCCGTC